>JAYTUQ010000484.1:0-13196 GCA_043744455.1 Saprospiraceae bacterium
TATTCGTTCCATTATTGATACCGCTGTCAAAAATGGGCAATCTGTTTTCCATGCTGTCAAGGCAATGGTCAATATGCCTGTGGCGGCTGGATAGTTACCTTTATTTAATCTTAACTGTTAAAATTTTCTAAAAAAAACTTTACTTATTCCTCTTTTTATAGGCTGTTTAAGGCTCTTTCATTTTAATCTCTTACAAAAACCTTTGTATAACATATTGATTTTCAAATACTTACTAAAATGCTCTTTTTACTGAGGGGGTGCTTAAAATCGGAAAAAGTCTATTTTTTTCTAATTTACTATCTTCCCCTCTCATCCTACCTTTGTATCATCAAAATACAGAAAAGGAAAAAATCAAATGGAAAACAATACAAGACTAAATGAATAACAATTTGATAGAAAATAACCTTGTTGTTTTTAAGACAATGCCATTCAACAGGGACTTTTTCTTTCAACATAGCAACCTTAGAAAACCAGTGAAAACATTTATTTTAAAAATAATTATCCTTTTCATTAAAAATTTTAGAACCCCGTACACTATCAAATCGAAAGCAATTTAACAGTACAACATGATAATCTACTTAAACTTTTAAAACACCAAAAAACCTTATGAAAGCTATTTATTATTGACCAAATGAAGGCATTTATTGTATAAACCAAATGACATATAATAACCGTAACAACTGATTTAAGCTATTACTGTTCGTTTGATTTTCTCTACTAAATCCTCTACCGATAGCGGTTTTCCTCAAAACCACTTTTATGTATTGCCTACAAGGGTATTCCCTTTTAGGTGAAGACACAGCACGACCCCATATTCAACTTTAATTACTTTATAATTAACAGATTTCAAATTTTTTCACATTTAATCATTTAATTTAATGAAAACATTCAATTTTTTCAAATCATTTAGCGCATTTGTCGCTACAGTTGTTATGGCATTTTGCAGCTTCACCGCTTCTGCACAAGAATTTACTACAGAACAGGCAGGTGGTCTTGAAATCATCCCTGGTCAGTTCATCGTCAAGATGAAATCCGCGCCGAATGGTGCCGATTTATCTATGACCAGTGCCGAATCCACACAACGCCCAGGTGAAGAAGATAACGAACCTAAGGTTAAAAACCAACGTGCTGCCAACTTGTCGAAAATCAGTCGCGTTGCCACGAAAGGCGGTGTTGCTAAAAACAACATCATTCACGAATTCTCAAACGTTATGGTAGGTTTTTCAGCAAGATTGTCTGCTGATCAAGTCAAAAAATTGAAGCAAGACCCAGAAGTTGAAGGCGTTTATCCAGATTACGTTATCAAACTTAGTCCATTACAAGCGGCTGAAGGTCCTACTGTTGCTGCGGCACAAGTCACGCCTTGTGGTATTGCCAATGCAGGTGGTTCGATTGATGGTTCTGCAAAAGCAACCTGGATTTGGATTCTTGACACAGGTATTGACTATAACCACCCTGACTTGAACGTTCAAACAAATGCGACTTATGCAAAATCTTTTATCGCAGGTCAAACGATTATGGACGGTAACAGCCATGGTACACACTGTGCGGGTATTGCTGCTGCAAAAAACAATACATTTGGTGTAGTCGGTGTTTCTGCGGGTGCAAAAGTTGTTCCTGTAAAAGTATTGAGCAATGCAGGTAGTGGTTCTTTTTCAGGTATAATTGCAGGTTTGAACCATGTTGCTTCAAAGAAAATCGCTGGGGATGTTGTCAGTATGAGTATTGGTGCTTATCCACTTGCTAACTGCGAAAATGCAAACCCTGTTTTGAGAGATGTGATTAGAAACCTTGGCAATGCAGGCGTTTGGGTGGTTATGGCAGCAGGAAATGATGCCGACGCAAACGGTGCCGCTAAAAACATGCCTGGTTGTATCAATGGTAATAGAGTATTGACGGTGGGTTCAATCACTTGCCAAAACACCTGTTCAGGTTTCTCTAACTTCGGTATCGGAATGGATTGGGTTGCAGTAGGTTCAAACGTTTACTCAACGATTCCTGACGGTGGTTATGGTTACAAATCAGGTACTTCAATGGCAACACCAACGGTTGCAGGTATTTGCCACGCCCGTAACAATTATCCGATAAATGCTGGCAATGTCAACTGTGGCGGTCGCGTTTATCCGAGGGCAAGACGGTAAATGGTCGGGCATCTATGTTCGGGGAATGTTAAAAACTCCCCGAACACAGTGTTCGAATTAACGATTTTTATTGTTACTTAAAACAGCTTTTCCATTTTATGGAATTAAAATCATTTTTGACTCTTATAAATAAGCACATAAATGAGTGCCAGAAGTATTCATTTCATCATCATAAAAATATTTTTTACAATGAAAACTTTATTTTTTCAAGTGGCTTTGAGTTTTATTTTAATCAACTTTGGCTGCGTTGAGTCAAATTCACAAGCATCAAAAAGTACAGACACCGTAAAAACGATAAATGCGATGAACACGATAAATTGGTCAACACTTTCTTCCGGCAATCAATGCGGCGTTGAAACGGCTAAAAATGTCCTTATTAAAACACAAGCGGAATTTGATGCCCTTTGGAAAGAGTGTTTCCAAAACATGCCCGTCGGAAATGAGAAACCAGACGTCGATTTCTCTAAAGATTGGGTGGTCGGGGTTTTCCTCGGCACTATCAACAAAGGAGGGCATAGCATCGCCATCGAAGACCTAAAAGAAACAGAAAACGGTTTGAAAGCGTCATTGACACATACCAAGCCCGGTAGTAATTGCTTGACCACGATGTCCATTGAGTTTCCTTATGTCATAGCGCGTGTCAAACAGTTCAGACCTGACACAATCGAATATGATATCGATGATAAAACCGTTGATTGTAACTAAAAAACCATTCAATCCAATGATTTTTTATGTAAAAAAGCGTTTATGGCGCGTTTCACTCGCTCTTTTGTGCTTCTTTTGTCTCAAAGCAAAAGCACAAACCTTTACTTTCGATTTTGAAACCGATGCACAAGGTTGGTTAGCGGATTGGGCGGATTATCCCGTAAGCGATAGTATTTTCTATCAATTAGAAAGCAAACACACAGCGTTGCCTCGCTATATTCTGCCGAATCAAAAAGGCATATATATCAAAGGTTTCAACCACAGCGACGACTTGTTTATGTTTTTAAAAAAGAAACTGACCAACCTTTTGTCCAATCAAAAATATAAAATACAGTTTCAAATCGAATTGGCTTCCAATGCGCCAACCAATGCCATCGGGGTGGGTGGCAGCCCCGGTTTGTATCTTAAAGCAGGTGCAACATCAATAGAACCGATTAAAATAAAACAATCAGATGCCGGGACGATTTATTATCGAATGAATATTGATAAAGGCAATCAGAGTATGCCCGGTGCACAAATGGATACGATAGGCAAAACAGGTGTCAGCGATACGACAACGCAGTTTGCCTTGATAAATCGTCAAAATAAGAATGCTTTTTTTGCTACAACGAACGCAAACGGCGAATTATGGGCAATCGTTGGAACGGAAAGCGGCTTTGAAAGTTTGTCTGAATTGTATTACAGCCACATCGTGCTAACATTGTCAGTGGTGACAAAAACGGACGATGGAGCTTCGTTGCATACTATAAAAGTCTATCCAAATCCTTCAAGTTCAGTCATTTTTATTGAAAACTATGCGGATTTCGACCACTTTGAGATTTACGATTACATCGGACGTTTACTGAAAAATGCCCCCCTCAGTAAAAATGAGATTGACGTTTCTTTTTTGGCTGGAGGACAATACATTTTGCGCTTAATGAACAAAAGTCATACAGTGAAATATGCCAAATTTATAAAAGCATTTTAATCAAAAATTAAAACCCATTACCAATGAAAAATATAATTTATTTCCTAATAGCCCTTTGTTTAATTAGCATTTCCCTACTCAATGCTCAAAACCCTGACATCATTTCAGGACAATACATCGTAGTGCTCAAAGAGTCCGTTGCGAAACCAACACCAAACAGTTCGAACGTGCGTGATGAGGGGCAGGTAGCAGGTATTAACAATATCCGTCTTCAAAATTTGTCAAAAGTTAAATCTGTTTATGACAAAAGCGGCGTTACCAAAGCAAAAATTATTGCAGAATTTAGCGATGCTGCCGTTGGTTTTTCAGCTAAATTGAGCACCGATGAGGTCGAAAAAATTAAGCGCGACCCCAATGTGGCAGGTGTTTATCCCGATTATAAGGTTTCTCTTAGTGAGACTTCAACAGAATCGTCGGCGGGTATTGCTTCTGGTCAGACAATTCCTTGTGCCGTTTCTAAAACAGGCGGTTCACAAGATGGTTCCACTAAAAATACATGGATATGGGTTGTTGGTACAGGCATTGACCTTAACCACCCCGACTTAAATGTTCAGACAAATGCCTTGTATGCAAAATCATTTATTACGGGTCAATCTATTGACGACGGCAATGGTCACGGCACATTTATGGCTGGGTTAGCCGCCGCAAAAAACAACAATATCGGTATTGTTGGGGTTTCTGCGGGCGCAAAAGTTGTCCCTATTAAAGTGCTTAATAATGCTGGTTCGGGCTCTTTTGCAAGTATAATTGCTGGACTAAATCATATTGCAGCGCGTTCTATCTCAGGGGATGTTGTTATCCTAACCTTTGCCATCAGTCCCATTGCTAATTGCGAACACCATAATCCTATTTTGCATGATGCCATCAAAAATTTAGCGAGTAAAGGCGTTTGGGTCATCATGGGGGCAGGTGCTACGGCAGGTAATGCCAATGCCGTTTTTCCCGCCTGTATTAATGGTACTCGTATATTAACAATCGGTTGCATTTCCTGTACAAATATTTGTTGTGGATTTGGTGCGTGGGGCAAACCACCCGTAGATTTTGTTGCCGTTGGCAGTTCGGTCTATTCCACTTACAAGGGTGGTGGTTATATCACGTGGTCAAGTAGCGTTGCTCCCGCAGCTCTTGTAGCGGGTATTTGCCATCAACGTCCATCAACAGGACCCGCAAGTGCCAGCAATGTCACTTGTAATGGCGTAAGCTATCCAATCGCTCGACTTTAATAGGACAGTAGAAAATTAGTTTAGACCACAAGTTTAAATATCGCTTATTACCCCCCTCAGTATTTTTAGAAAAAACAGTGTTTTAAATCTCTAAATTTGACAGCTAATGAAAACCATATTCTTCTTCTTGTTTTTTATAACTCTTTGTACCACAATGCTTTTTGTCATGTCATGCCAATCTAGTTCAAAGCAAAATCAAGTTGCTGTAGGCTGTATTGACACATCAAAAATCAATGCCGATATGATGTGCACAATGGAATACAAGCCCGTCTGTGGTTGCGATGGCAAAACCTACTCAAACGCGTGCGTTGCCGAACGATCAGGCGTGACCAAATGGACACAAGGTGCTTGTCCGTAATCTTTTCTCATTGAAACTTTCCAAAAGTTTTTAACTTTTGGAAAGTTGAGTATTGCCTACTTCATTAATCTTTATTTCAACGTATTTCCGATGAATACCAAACTGAAATACATATTGAGCGCAGCTCTAGGGCTATTACTATGGTTACTACTATGCAGCCATTTAACGGCTCAAACGACCAACTTTGTCGTCACCAATGTCAACAACAGTGGTGCAGGTTCCTTGCGGCAAGCGGTCATCAATGCGATGACGGTGAATGCACCAACAACCGTCACTTTTAGAGTTCCTGCGGCAAGTGGTAATGTTATCAATTTGACTTCTGAAATACCGATGCGTGGCGTTTTTCGCACCATGACCATCAATGGCTTTAATGTGTCAACAGGCACAAACAACATCATTGTACGCGGTTCAGGCACGCAAAGCATCAACTGTTTCAACGACTCAACAGTCATTTTGACGGTGTATGGACTTCAATTTGAGAACTTTTCTTATGCCATCAGAGCCTTTAGCAATGCCACTTACTCAACCAATACAACCATTGGCGGCACTGGTGCAAATGCCAATGTTTTTATCAAAAACTATGTCGCGATTGGCACAAATAGCGGCACAACTATTACTGGAAATTACTTCGGAACGGATAAAAACTTTGCGGCAGGTTTGGGCAATACTTACGCCATTTACACCACAACGCCTTATTATTCTGATTACAATGGCAATGCTATAACCATCAATAACAACTATATCTGTTCAGCTTATGTCGGGGTTTATCTCAATCCGCCTACAGGCAATAATCCCAATCCCTTGCTTTTGATGAACAATAATATTGTTGGCACAAACAATGCGGCAGCAATACGAACAGATTTAGCCAATACCTACAGCATTTATACGCCCACAGCAACCGTCAATGCTTTTCTGCAAGGCAATACCATAGCTTATACGACCAACGCAAACGGCTTAACTTTTGGCGGTTTTGAATTCATTAATAACTCTTTTTATTGCAATGCCAAACCTATAAACACCTTAAAAACACCTTATCCCTTACCCGTTATCAGTCAAATAACCCCCAATCAAAACGGTACAGTCACCATCAGCGGCACATCGAATAAGCCAAATGATGTCATTAATATCTTTCAAAAAGACACCTCAGCTTGCAAAACTTTACCCTGTCAAGGCTTTTTTGCAGGCACAACAACGACCAATACTAACAGACAATGGACAATAACATCGCCCATCAAACCGAATACAATCATAACAGCCAATGCCACGTCGAGAGGCACGACCTACACACCCATTGGGCGTATCGCTGCCTATTCGATTGGCTCAACTTCTTTATTTACAACGTGTTACACCATTCCTTGTCCAACTGTTAACGTTGGTTTCACAACCGCAACAAACAATTTATGCTACGGCAACCGCGAAGGAACGGCTCAACTAACCATCAGTCCCGTCGGTACAGGCGGCACGTACAGCTATCAAATCCTAAATACCGCCAATAATACGGTAATAACAAAAGGTGCCATAACAACAACCGTCTCGATTGGTCAATTAGCGGCAGGAACGTATCAAGCCCTCATCGACAATACCGCAACAAACTGTATTTATACGTCAAGAATCATTACGATTACGCAGCCAAATACCCCCCTCAGTACAACGTCGTGTAAAGAGACAACGCCCGTTTCCTCAACCACTTCTTCAGATGCTGTGGCGCAAGTTGTGGTCGCAGGTGGCACGTCGCCTTATTCTTTAACGATTACAAGACCAACTGGCGCAACTTTTACGCTTGGTCCGCAAGCATCAAGCACGTTCACAATCCCCAACCTTGCACCTGGCAATTACAGTGTCACGGCTTTTGATACCAATTATGCCAATGGCAATCCTAAAACAGGCTGTACGGCAACTTGTGTTTTTACAATAAACACCGCCAATTGCAATGCTTTAAAAGTGAGTGTTAAAAGCATGACCAATGTCCTTTGTAACGGCGGCGCAACAGGTAGTTTGTCCCTAAAATACGCAGACTTGGCAAGTAATTTACCCTTAACATTGACCGCAAACAATGGTTTTTCTCAAACTATTACCGCTTTTTCAAGCGATTCAACGGTTATTATACCCAGTTTAAGGGCTGGAATTTACACCATGACACTTAGAAATAAACTGAATTGCACAACCACAACGAGTGCCACAATCACTGAACCACCCGTTTTATCCGTCACGTGCGATGCCATCGAAAACGCCAAAAGGGTAGGAGAGGCAAGTGGTCGTGCAACCCTCACTATTCGAGGTGGACAAGCGGCTTATACGCTTAACATTTCAGGTGCAACAACGCGAACTTATAACAGCGCAACAGCCACACAAATAAACATTGACAGTTTGAAAAAAGGCACTTACATCGCTACGGTTTATGACAATTACCAATGTTTTGACACCTGCCATTTTACCATAAACGAACCGATATGCACAGGTTTTGCCGTTCGGTTTACAACAGATTCTATCCGTTGTTTTGGTGAAAAAAATGGACGTGTTAGTTTGACAACGGTGAATGGCGTAAGTCCTTTTGTTTTTACATGGAATAATACCGCTATTGGTAATACAAGCATTGCCAACAATTTAGACGTTGGTACTTACAAAGCAACTGTGACCGATGATAGAAATTGTAAAGACAGCATAACAGCCACCATCAACACCCCCTCAGTATTGGCAACCAATATTAGCAAAACAGATGTCGCCGCCGTCGGTGGTTCAAATGGCAGTATCAGCGTAACAGTTTCAGGTGGTACACCTATTTATGATGTGAATTTGACCTTAAACAATAATGATATTCCAACATCAACACAAACAGGTAATACATTCACTTTCAATAACTTATCGAAAGGTACTTACATCGCTATCACAACCGATGCACACGAGTGTACGAAGACAGATACCATCCGCATCAATGACCCCAATTGCAATTTTATACTCAATGGTCAAACGGATTCAGTACATTGTTATAGTGGCAATGATGGACGTATAACATTGACACACAATGCTTTTGGTGTTGCCGTAAATTATGTTTGGCGTCAACAAAATATTGGAAATACAGCGATTGCAACAGTCTTGCGCGCTGGTGTGTACAGCGTTACCGCAACGACAATTCAAAACTGTTCTGACAGCTTGGATATTGCCGTTTTTCAACCCGATTCCTTGTCTGTATCATCGTTTGCGAATGATGCAACGACGGTGGGCGGCTCAAATGGTAGCATAAATGTCCATGTCAGTGGTGGCACACAACCCTATACCGTCATGCGGGGCAATACGGCAGCAACACGCCTCAACGCCACAACTTTTGTATTCAATAATTTACCAAAAGGCACTTACACATTTACTGTGACTGATGCAAAAGGCTGTTTTCAAAATCAAACGGTTACCATTAATGATCCTGTTTGTAATATGACGCTTGACAGTGCGATAGATTCCGTTATATGTCAAGGCAGTGCAACGGGGCGCATTACTTTAAATATCGCCAATAGTTTGGGCAGCTTAACTTATGCGTGGACACCCCCCTCAGTAAGTAACTCAAATGTGGCGAATAATTTAATGGCAGGCACTTACAGTGTGACTGTTACGGATAGTCGTCGCTGCACCGTCTCAACGACAATAAAGGTTTTTGAACCTAATATCTTGATAACGAATCATTTAGTGAATGATGTCACAACGGTTAATGGGTCTGATGGTCGCATAACGGTAACAGTTAGCGGTGGCATCAAGCCCTATAAAGTGGCGCGCGGTACGATAAACGCAACGCCGTTAAATGATTCCGTTTTTGTTTTTAATAATCTGACAAGCGGTAGTTATACCTACACCGTTACCGATGCAAAAGAGTGTTCAACAAGTAAAACGGTTACAGTGGGCAGCCCGAATTGCAATATGACAGCACAAATTAATATCGCTCAAGCCATCAGCTGTTTTGGGGCAAACGATGGACGTTTAAGCGTCGTTGTTCAAAATGCACAGACCCCTCAGTATAATTGGTTGCCAAACGTTGGCAATACACCGAATCCAAACAATTTGGCGGCTGGAACATACAGCGTTACCGTGACCGATGCCCGTAATTGTACGGCAACAGCGCAAATAATATTGACCGAACCCCAACAAATTAAAGCGGCTTTGGCGGGTGATACCGCTATTTGTTCGGGGCAATCATCGAGGCTGCATTTTACTGTTCAAAATGCGAACACTTTTACTTTAACTTTTACGGATGGACGTGATACCTTTCGCAATACAACGTTGGAAACGAGTGTAAATCCTACAATATCAACGACTTATCGTTTAATAAATATTCAATCTGGTACTTGCACGGGTGTTGTTTTAGAAAATAACCGCGCTGTTGTGACGGTAACGACCCCCTCAGTATTAACGGGTTTGAAAGCAGATAAAGACAGTTTGTGTCAGGGTTCCGACCTCCGTTTGAGTGTCAATGCCGCCAATACGCCTTCATACGTGTGGCAAACGCCTGTGGGTGAAAGGACGACGAATATTCCTCAATTGCTCATCGCAAACGTAACAGCAGCAAATACAGGTAGATATAGCGTCAAAACGCTACAAAATGGTTGTTTATCGGCAGCAACAACGCCCATAACAGTACGTGTCGTGACGGTAGCGAATGAAAAAGCAAACGCTGGCGTTGATAAAATTGAGTGTGAACAAACAACTTCTACTTTGAATGCCGCGACCATTCGGGCAGAAAACATTACAGGTCGTTGGTTGGCACTTAATGCAGGTGTTTTGGCAAATTCAACGAATCCGACTACAACGGTAAGTAATTTGGCTATGGGTGCAAACGCTTTTATTTGGATTTTATCCAATGCTGTTTGCGGTGAAGTGTCGCGCGATACGGTCATGGTTTCTTTAAGTGGTAAACCTGAATTGGCAACTACTCAGACAATTAATTTAGATTCTAAATCAACAACTGTCTTGATTAATGTGCGAGAGTTGTTGAAAAACAAATCCATAGACCCATCTCTATTCAGTCTAAAAATTCTAAAAACAGCCGATAAAACGACCGTAGCGGTTCAAAATAACAGCATTTTATTCGACCGTAACACGTTGTTTGAAGCGCAAACCATTGAAATTGAATTTGAAATATGCTCAAAATTATGTCCAACGATTTGCACAAAAGGCATTGTCAAAGTTGTATTGCAAGACTTGAATGATGATGAAGATTTTACGATACCAAAAGTATTTGCTATCAATAATCGCAATGGTTCATCCTTAGATATCAATGGGTTAGACTTTTTTCTTTACAATAATATCACAATTGTCAATCGTTGGGGGCAAACGGTTTTTGGACCGACGACTTACGAAAACAAGACGCCTGAAAAATCATGGGACGGCACAAAAAATGGCAAGCCGTTACCGACTGGCGCATACTATTATTTTATTCAATACAAAAACAAAGACATTTTAAAGATTAAAAAAGGGATTATTTATTTGGTGGAAGAAAGATGATTTCTTTTTGAACAGTGTTCAAAAAGAAATCAGTGCGATTCCGTCGTATCAACCTAATCAGTCGTCAAAAAAAACAGAAATGAAAACGTATAACCGCATATTTCTATTCATAATCAACATGATAACAATGTCTGTGTCATGTTTTGGACAATGTATGACTTTATCTGAACCGTTGTTCTTGCAAGCACCCGATAGTATTTGTGCAGAAAAAAAGGAATTGGTCATCAAGGCATCGCGGGTAAAAGAGATAGGGGCAAAATACTTTTGGCGAACGCCCATAAAAGATACAATTACGACGGATTCGGTGTTAAAAATTTCGAACATTTCGACACTTAACACAGGTAACTATTTTGTAGCGATAATAGTGGATACATGTAAAACCCAACTGTTTGGACCAATACATGTGGAAGTAATGGGCGTACAGAAAACAAAAAAAGATACTGTAAAGCGGATGATGACGTGCAACAGTTCGCAAATAAATATCACCTCAACCTACAAAACAAGTTCGTCGGTGTTCGGACAATGGATGGGTACTGAGGGGGTCATTTTTGACAATCCAAAGTCGCCGACAACGCTTGTAAAAGGATTGCCACAAGGAGAAAATCGGGTTGTTTGGTTGTTGTCAACGTCTGTTTGTCCATATTTCGTAAGGGATACTTTTATCATTCAACATGAAGTTGCGCCGATTCTACAGACCGATGGTTTTAGTATAAAAGTGGGTGAAGCAAGTAGAACAATACATTTGGGACACGTTGCGGGTTCAAATTTAAACCTCATAAACGATGTTAAAATTAATATCACAAAACAACCAAAACATGGCGTATTAGACATTTTAAGCGATGGTAAACGATTGAAATACAATAGAAATGATGATTTTAAAGGGCGTGATGCGTTTGAGTTGACGGTTTGTAATACAAAGTGTCCGAACCTCTGTTCTGCGCCCGTTTCTTATACGATTGATGTACTTTTTGATGACCGTTATCCAAATGTGACGATGCCAAAATTGCTCGCACCAAAGTCAATGAACGATGCACGGGTTTTTAGAATCGAAAAAGTTGAAGATTATCCTGAAAACGAATTGCATATTTTGAATCGTTGGGGCAATACGTTGGTGTTGTTTAAAAATTATAAAAATCAAACGGCTTGGGATGGCAATTTCGGCAGTAATCTGTTGCCAGCGGGAGCCTATTACTATCAGTTTCAAGCGCAAGACCCAAAAGGGAAGCCGCTGAAACCGTTGACAAGCATTTTTTATCTTGTTTACTAAATGTCAAAACTAAATGAAAATGAAAAAGATACTGATTTTATGCCTTTTTATAACGCCAATACTGAGGGGTCAGTCGCCACTCTTTACCATATATCGTGAGCAAACAGCGATGATTAATCCTGCGATGCCGTCCACGAATTACTTGATTAGTGAATACAACAATTCCATCAGTGCCACCTATCGATATCAATGGATTGGCGTAGAGGGTGCACCGATAACGCAGGTGTTAAATTGGGAATGCTTGCCGATTGATAAAAATATATTGGTGGGTGCACAACTAATGAACGATAAAACGGGCGAGATTGGCTTGACGGGTATCAGTGGACAATTTGCCTACAAAATGGCGTTAAGTCGCATGGATAATCGGTTTTTAAGCATTGGATTGAGTGCGGGCGTTCAATATTTTCATGCCAACCTTTCGACAATTGCAGCGGCTGAAAATATTATTATTGACAATAAAAGACAGTTCATACCTGACTTAAACATCGGCGTTTATTACCACCACGACAAGGAATTTTATGTCGGTTTGTCTACACCGCAACTGTTGGGCAATAGGGTTTACTTGAATAATTCAGAAAATAGTGCTTTATCTATTCAAAAACCACGACAAATATGTGCGGTGGGCGGCATGTATTTCGATGCACCTTATTTCGGCAACGATGGCGCATATTTGGAACCGTCTGTGTGGCTGCGCTATTTGCCTGAATACAAAAATTTTAGTTTTGATGCCCATTTACGGGCTAAAATAAGTGCTTCATTTTGGGTGGGCGCGGGGTATAATCTCTATGCCAATACGATGAATATTGAAACAGGGTCTATTTTAAGCGAATCCATTGGTTTAAATGCGGGACAGCTAAAAATTGGTTTGGGGGGCAGCATTCCATTTGGGTCAAAGTGGATGGGATTGGGCCCGAGTGGGGAAATACATGTGTGTTATTCGTGGGGACAATAAAAGTAGAACGGATTTTAATCCGTTCAAATCATATAATCATTAACGGATTTTAATCCGTTCAAATCATATAATCATTAACGGATTTTAATCCGTTCAAAT
>JAYTUQ010000485.1:0-41707 GCA_043744455.1 Saprospiraceae bacterium
CATTTTCGTCTTCCAAAGGCAATACTTCACCTTCAATAAAAACATCATTCGGGTTCATTTCACCTAAATTGAATGCTGCTTTTGGAATTTCAGCTAAAGACTCTGCATCATATTCACCATAAGCATCGCCTGAGGGGATACCGAATTCGAAAGTATCACCCAATTTTTTACCTTCTAAATTTTGTTCAAACATCGGAATCATAGAGCTAATGCCGTGGATATAGCCAAGAGGTTCGCCCCCCTCAGTACTTTCTATCAATTGACCGCTTGCCGTGCCTTCACGAAGCGTATAGTGGCACAAAACCACTTTATTTTGTTCAATGACCATCAGAAAATGGAGAATTAAAGAGTTGAAAAGATTTTTTGTAAGGCGCAAAGTTACGGTTTTTGGTGGCGGCAAAAAATTTCAGCCCATTATTTTATCAAATTATTTTCCAAATCACCGTTTTTATCCTACTTTCGCCGTGATTTTGGAATTCATTGTAAGCGAATAACGAATTCTGGATAATGATTAAAAAAAGGGGGATTAGCTCAGTTGGTAGAGCGCTTGCATGGCATGCAAGAGGTCATCGGTTCGAACCCGTTATCCTCCACGAAAGCTACAAGCTATTAGTTGTCAATAATTTATAAGATAACTAAATCGCATATCCATTTAACAATCTTTTTAACAATCTTTTTAACAATCTTTCAATGGCATGATAAAGTTAATCATCTCTTTCAATCTCCTATTTTTCAGCGTTTGGACATTTTTTAGTTCGCCAGAAGAAAAATCAAAATCCATTTCTGATATGCCGATGTGCAACACAATGCAAACAGGCGACATCAATCAATGGACAGGCACGACCTATTTCTCAAAATCTCTAAAAACGACCCCCTCAGTATTTGGGACAGATTCTACAAAAGACTATACGATGCCTTTGCTTTTGCAAACCCCCAAAGGCGATGTTATGCTGTCTTGGACAGAGAAAGATGAGCAAGGCACAACTGCCTTCTGCCTCGCTTTTTCAAAAGATAAAGGCAAAACCTTTTCAGAAAAAAAAGTCATATATGCAGGAAAGGGTGTCAGCAACAGCCGTTTGATGCGGGCAAAAGTCTTGGCAAAAAAAGATGGTAGCTTAGTGGCGGTGTTCTCTAATAGAACGGATGTACCACCAGCTCAACCACAAGGACAAGGCGGACGTGGCGGCGGGCGGTCTTCTGAACTTGTTTACACCATTTCAAAAGATGATGGCAATACTTGGACAAGCCTACAAGCTGTTGATACAGACCCTACAAAGGGCTTAATGCGTGGCTTTTTTGATGCTGTCGTATTGCCTAATGATGAAATAGCTGTGGCTTATTTAAAAGATGTAAAAAACAGTACAAAGTACGAAGAACGTGATTTGCGCTTGACAATTACGAAAAATGGCGTATTTCAAGCGGAAAAATTGCTTGATGCGGTGGTCTGCGATTGTTGCAATATCAATATGTTGGTAGATGCCAACGGTGCTTTGAATGTGATTTACAGAGATAATAATGACGATATTCGGGATTTTTCAAAAATGATTTCTACTGATAATGGGCAAACATTTTCAAAACCACAAAACATCTACAATGATGGTTGGAAAATCGCGGGTTGTCCGCACAATGGCGCTGTTTCAAGTACGCACGGTAAAAGTGCTTTGATTGCGTACTATTCGGGGGCTGAAAGCGAATCAGGTGTCAAATTGGTGACACAAGACGGTAAAAAATTATGCGTCTTGAATGACCCCTCAGTAAAAAACCCTGTTTTGATAGGTTCGGCACAAGTATCTACTTTGCTTTGGGAACAAGGAAAAGATAATACACAACTCGTTTTCAAAAAAATCAATACCGACAAAATTTCAGAAACATTATCCATCGAAGGTTCAACAAATGCGACCAATTCAACAGGTTTAATTATCGATAATCAATTGCTGATAGCGCATGAAGTAAAGCAGGATAATAAAAAGAATAGACTTAAAATTGCGACCATGGCGTTGTAATAATCTTTGCAATAATTTGGATGTTTATGTCCTATTTTGCTTTCATACTGAGGGGGTAAAATGCCAAACGTTTTGACAATACGTTTGGCATTTTTTATTAGAACACTCATTGTTGCGCTCTAAATTCTGTCGGCGACAAACCCGTGTGTTTTTTAAATAATTTGGCAAAATAATTTGGGTATTCAAATTTCAATAAATACGCTATTTCAGAGATGGAATAAGACGTATAAATCAAATATTTTTGCGCTTCTTGTACCAAATGTTCTTGCACCAATTGCGAAGCCGTTTTGTTCGCCACAGCTTGGCAAACCCTATTCAGATGAACGGAGGTAATGCCTAATTCTTGAGCAAATTCGGGAATATTTTTAGTGTAGTCGCCACTTTTGATACTTTTTTGAAACTGCCGAAAATACTTCAAGGTCACATTTTCCTGCGGCAAACCTTCTTCCTCTTTCAATTTCAATAGACGGTATAAAATGATAAACAATTGATGCAAATGCGTCTGTATCATCGCTTGTTTTTCGGGGTGGTCGTTCATTAATTCGCCGTCAATCTGCTGAATAAGCGAGATGACAGACTCAAAAGTATAGGTATCGTCAAAAAGTGAAATAATTTGAACTTGATTTAACGTCACTGCAATAGCCGACGAAGTGGGCAACAAAGCCTCTACCATACTGTCAGCAATCGTTAAAATCCGCCCTTTTGCATCTGGACTGTACGCAAAACCATGCAAAGCCGAAGATGGTATCATCAAAATACAAGGACTTCCCAAATGATTTTGTTGTGCCGCTTGTTTGAATTCGACTTGCCCCTCTTCCAAAAAAAATATTTGAAACAGTTGGGTATGAATATGTGGATTGACAACCCAATTGAAGGTGCTGCTTCGGGTTTCGAGTAGTTCCGAGAAGATATAATTGGCATTTAGTTGTGCGTTAAATTCACCGTACAAGCCATCAAAATTTGTGATTTTTTTCATCTGCTTTAAATAATGTTTCATTTTTATCCAAAGAACGTCAAAAAGCACCTATCTTTTTTATCCAATGTTTATTTTGTATCTAATTAAAGGGGAAAAGTCTCACCACTCAAACAGAATGATACACTAATTTTGTGTCAACATTTAAAACGGCTTTCCAAACATTGTTTAAATGAATAAAACGATTCTCACATTTTTAAGCCTCGTTGCTTTCTCACATTTAACAACGCCTACTTATGGGCAGCAGCCTTACGATTTGACATTTCAAGCTAAAAACTATATTGTGCAGACCCTAACGCATGAAGGAAAAACGGTCAATATAAGGGCTTATGAGCATATTGTTTATGTGTCAAATCCTGTGGATACGGCGTATCAAATATTAAACATTTACATTCCTGAAGCCTATTTTGAAGGGAAAAGCATCAATGGCTATACCGCTAAAACAGCGCCTATCTTTTTTCCAAACAAAGTTGGGGGTTATATGCCCGCTCAACCTGCATCAACAAAGGATAAACCAATAGGATTCACCGCCCCTGCTGGTACAGCACCTGCACCGCCAAAACCCTTAACAATAGTCGTCGCATTGTCCAAAGGTTATGTTGTGGCGTCGGCAGGGACAAGAGGTAGAACCTTGAAAGATAAAAATGGTGTTTTCACAGGCAAAGCACCCGCAGGACTTATAGATTTGAAAGCGGCTATCCGTTATTTGAAATTTAACGACACCCGAATGGCCGGTGATGCTAAAAAAATTATTTCCAATGGTACAAGTGCAGGAGGAGCCATGTCGTCTCTACTTGGTGCAACGGGCAACAGCCCCGATTACGAACCTTATTTGAAAGAATTGGGTGCCGCACACAGTACGGACGATATTTTTGCGGTTTCAGCCTATTGCCCCATCACCAATTTAGACAATGCGGATATGGCTTACGAGTGGCAATTTTATGGTATCAATTCGTATAAAAAAAGGGCAATGCCGCCTACGCCTCCAACATTGGCGGAATTGAATGCCGCAGAAATTGAGGTGTCAAAGCAATTAAAAGATTTGTTTCCTGCCTATTTAAACAGTTTGAAGTTAAAAGACGCTAAGGGCAATTTATTGAGTTTAGACAATGAGGGTAACGGTAATTTTAAAGACTTGGTAAAATCACACATTATAGCTTCTGCACAAAAGGCTTTGGACAGCAAGATCGATATGTCGGCTTTTACTTTTTTGACTATTTCTAATGGCAAGGTGACGCAAATAGATTTTGATGCCTACATAAAATACATGGAACGCATGAAAACACCTCCTGCTTTTGATGGATTAGATAACGCATCGTTTGAAAACTCCTTGTTTGGCAATGCTTCGACGGATAAGCAGCATTTCACGGCATTCTCTACAAAAAACGCAACAGCAGAAGGAAAAGTGGTTGATGCCCTTGTCATAAAAATGATGAACCCGATGTATTATATCGGACAAGCCAACACCACGACTTCTAAAAATTGGCGTATTCGGCATGGTGCAAAAGACAAGGATACAGGTTTTGCGATACCTGTCATACTCACTACTTATTTGCAAAATAAAGGCTATAAAGTCAATTTTGCATTGCCGTGGGACGTGCCGCACAGTGGCGATTATGACCTAAATGAATTGTTTGAATGGATGGACAGCGTTTGTAAATAATATTCATTTTTAAGGAAGGATGTATCCCCTCTGTATTTTGTTTAATTTTAGGTTTCAAAATAGAAATTTAAACAATGACGAAAAACGCAATTCAATTTTAAAAATGACATTGACAACGAATACTTCTTTGGTAGAAAACAAAATGGCAACCCTCCAAATGGCAACCATTTTTATCTGTTTTTTGATGAATATGTTGGACGGTATGGATGTAATGGTGGTCTCTTATGCCGCCCCCGCGATTGGCAGAGAGTGGACAATCAGTCCACAAGCGATGGGCAGCGTTTTCAGTGCGGGTTTATTAGGCATGACACTCGGCACGTTATTCATTGCGCCGCGTGCTGATATTGTTGGCAGACGTATCGTCATTTTACTGTCTGCATTGGCGATGGGTTCAATGGTTTTTGCCACATATTTAGCTCAATCTGTTGAAATGTTGTTGTTTTTCCGCTTCATAAGCGGCTTGGGCATTGGCAGTATGTTGGCAAGTACCGCCACATTGACCTCAGAATATGCGCCCAAGAAAACCAAAGATTTTTGGATCAGTTTTGTGATGAGTGGCTACCCCATTGGAGCCGTTTTATCGGGTTTGGCGGCAGCGCAAATTATCCCTGCTTATGGTTGGCGCACGATGTTTCAAGTAGCGGGGGTTGCTACATTACTCACTTTGCCTTTGATATTTTTCTTTTTAGCCGAATCGCTTGAGTTTTTAATGAAAAAACGCCCAAGCGGTGCATTAGAAAAAATCAATACGCTTTTAGCCAAAATGAATCAAGCACCATTAAGCGAATTACCCCCCCTCAGTATTGAAACGATTGAGAAGCCCTCGGTAGCGGCTTTATTGACTCCTAAAAGGCGACTCTCGACGCTTCAATTGTGGTTGGCTTTGTTTATGGCTTTTGGGTCATTGTATTTTTTGACAACGTGGATTCCCAAATTAGCATCAAGCACAGGTTTGTCCATGGAATTGGCTATTTATGCAGGAACGGTTTTCAATCTCGGGGCATTTTTAGGCATCATCACGCAAGGCTATTTGTCAAGTCAATTTGGTTTGCGCCGCACCATTTTTGGTTTTTTAGCAATAACGGCTGTTTTGATGGTCATTTTTGGATTTTTCAAAGGGTCTGTCCTCGTTTTGATATTGTTTGGTTTGATTGGCTTTGGGGTACAAGGCGGTTTTGTGGGCTTATATGCTGTGGCTGCACGGTTTTATCCGACTGAAATACGCTCCACAGGCGTGGGTTTTGCGATGAGTGCCGGCCGCATTGGCGGCATAGTGGGACCGCTTTTGGGCGGCGTTTTGATAGGTGCGGGTTTATCTATGACTGCTAACTTTATGGTTTTTGCGATACCGACTCTTTTGGCGGGTGTGGCGACTTTTATGATTCAATCAAAAGAAATTCGGTGATACCCCCTCAGTAATAGTTGTAGAGCTACGCTCCGATAGCATCCAATAAGAGCCTCATTTTTCTACCAATATGCCTCACCTACGGTGCTTTTTACGCGCTTATTTTTCACAAAAAGCACCGTAGGTGAGGTATATCGGCAGAAAATAGTCAAGCTGTACGACTCTTTCAGGGCATAGCCCTCTAACTATTTTCAACACCTTAAATTATCAACTATCAACTATCCATTATCCATTAAATATAATGAACAATATTATTTGGGATATTGCCCACCTCGCCCACGTCGAGCTTTTAACGCCAAAATTGCATGAAAGCACCCGTTTTTTCACTGAAATAATGGGAATGTCTATCAGCGATACAAAAGGCGAGTCGGTCTATTTGAGGGCGTATGACGATTACGAACACCATACTTTGAAACTCACTGCACATAAGCACGCGGGCATCGGGCATTATGCGTGGCGGCTCCGCCATGCAGATTTATTAGAAGAAAAAGCCAAAATGATTGAAAAAACAGGCTTGGGCATCGGTTTTACTGAGGGGGACTTAGGGCATGGTAAAACCTATCAATTCCGTATGCCAAGCGGACATTTGACGGAGATTTATTTTGAATCAGACAAATATCAAGCGAAAAACGGTCAAGTTTCGGCATTAAAAAATACGGCTTCTAAATTTCCAGCAAGAGGTATCAACGTTAGGCGACTCGACCATTTGAATTTATTAGCACCAGATGTAGCCGCTTTTCGGGATTTTCAACTCAATTATCTCGGCGGCAGACTCACTGAAACCATCATTTTTAATGAAAATGACGTGAAAGGTGCTTGGTTTTCTGTCAATTCAAAATCCTATGATTTGGCAGTTACGGGCGATCATATTGCAGGTATGCAAGGCAGATTTCATCATTTGACGTATGCCGTAAACAGTCGTGAAGAAGTCTTGATTGCTGCCGATATTGCTTTAGAAAATGGTATTTTTATAGAAACAGGTCCTCATAAACACGCCATTCAACAAACGTTTTTCCTCTATGTTTATGAACCCGGCGGCAATCGCATCGAAATAGCAAATCCGACAGCCCGTTTGGTCTTAGACCCTGATTATCAAACAATTGTGTGGAATCAGGAGGAGCGCAAAAAAGGGCAAGCATGGGGTTTGCAAACGGTGGAAAGTTTTCATACACGCGGAACACCGATGCCTGAAGATTTGGAATTGTAAGTACCCCCTCAGTATATCCTATTTTTTGAAGCAAATCAACCTATTTATCATGGAAATACACATCAGACGTGCCGTCGAAACAGATTTAGCCGTCTTGCTTGCATTTGAGGAAGGAATAGTTATTGCCGAGCGTCCTTTTTGTTCGTAAAATACGCATACAGAGGGCAAGGCGTAAACAGTTTGGTTTTAGACCGTCTAATCGCTTGGGCAAAAGCACAAAACGTCACAGAAATTCGCTTAGAAGTGTATGATGACAATGTAACCGCAAAAAAAGTCTATATGAAAGCAGGTTTTAAAGCCAATTTGTTGGAGATGCGGTTGGATGTAAGCGGGATTTAGGTATCAAAATAAGCTAAAATTATGAAAAAGAAACTCTTAGTCATCGGCGCACATTCAGGCGATTTCGTCTGGCGCAGCGCAGGAACAATTGCGAAAGCCCTTGAAGAAGGCGCGGAAACCCTCGTCATTGCCATGTCCTACGGAGAGCGCGGTGAATCGGGTGAATTGTGGAAACAAGACCCCCAGCGCAGCGTCGAAAGCGTTAAAGTCATTCGACACGCCCAAGCGCAAAAGGCGGCGGATATTGTCGGAACGCCTATTCAGTTTTTAGATTGGGGCGACTATCCGATGCTGTTGACAGATGAACGCATTGAACAACTGACCAATATTATTGGCGACTTTGAGCCAACGGTTATTTTAACGCACAGCGAAAAAGACCCTTTCAACCCTGACCACCCGTTGGCTTTTCAAGCGGTTCAACGGGCGCGGTTGTTGTCGTCGGGCGCAGGTGTACCGAGTGCTTTTAAGAATATTGACCCGCCCGCTTGGTACTCATTTGAGCCACATCAACCTGAATTATCAGGTTTTACGCCTGATACTTTTATAGATATAAGTTCTGTTTTTGAAAAAAAATTGGCAGCAATGGCTTGTATGGGCGCACAGAATTATTTGAAAGATTATTATGCAGAATTGGCTGCTCGTAGAGCCAATCATGCAAGACGTATTTCAGGAAAGAAAGATATAAAATTTGCAGAAGCGCATCAAAGCCAAGTGCCGCGTGTAACAAATAGTATTTTCGGTTAAATTAGGATTATGGGATTTTTTCCTATCGAGACGTAACCCTAATCAATTCTTTAAAATCCCATAAATTCTAATTCAAAAAACAATAAAAATGAGCATTTCAAAGGAATTAATCGAGAAAATAAGTCAATTTTCAGCCGCAACACTGCACGAAGCATTGGGTAAAACAGGTAATTTACCTTCCAGTATCAAACCTATTTCGTCCAAAATGAAAGTGTGTGGACCCGCCTATACCGTCAAAACCATGCCTTGCGACAATATGCTTTTGCATCGCGCTTATGCTTATGCCAAACAAGGTGATGTCTTAGTCGTGAATTGTTCCAATTTTTACGAAGCGGGCTACTGGGGCGATTTGATGAGTTTAGGGGCAATGACCAAAGGCATTGCGGGCTTAGTCATTGATGGCTGCGTGCGAGATGCGGACGATATTGAAGCGATGGGGTTCCCTGTTTTCAGTCGTGGTTTGTGCATCAAAGGGACAGGCAATCAGGGAGAAGGCACCTTGAATGAGTCTATTGTGATGGGTGAATACATCGTCAATCCCGGCGATATTATTGTCGGTGATAGAGATGGCGTGGTTGTTATTCCGCAAAATCGAATTGAAGAAACGATTGAAAAGGCAATTGCCCGAGAATTAAAAGAAGAAAATGTACGAAAAGAGCTTAGAAAAGGACTCAATTCCCTTCAAATTTATGGTTGGGATAAAAAATATTTACGCACGCCTTTCGAGCGAAGCGAGAAACAGTGAGTAGTAGGTTTTAAAACAGCTTCAAAGTCATACAATAATACCATTATTCAACAATATAATTCATGCAAACAGCAATTCCTTATATGCACATACGTGGTGGCAGTTCCAAAGGCTTGTATTTCAATGCCAAAGACTTGCCGACAGAGGAAACACGCCGAAACAAATACATTCTTTATGTTATGGAAGGTTCGGATTTGGGTGATGCTCGCCAAATTGACGGACTGGGCGGCGGTAGTTCCCTATCGAGTAAAGTAGCCATTGTTTCACGCTCTCATACTGAAGGGGTGGATTTGGATTACTATTTTATTCAAGTAATGATTGGCAAAGGAAAAGTTTCGACCACTCAAACCTGTGGGAATATTCTTGCAGGGGTTTTACCCTTCGCCATTGAATCTGGAATGGTTCAAGCAACTCACCCAACAACAAGTGCTAAAATTAACATTGTAAATACAGGTGGTATTTGTGAAGTCGTTGTGGAAACACCCAATGGACAAGTAAATTACGCAGGAACGGCTAAGGTTGATGGCGTTTTAGGTACAGCAGCACCCATCATCTGTAACTACCTCAATACTGAGGGGGCGACGTGTGGCGCATTGTTACCGACAGGCAACGCTATTGACCTTATAGATGGCAAAGAAATAACGTGTATTGACAACGGTATGCCCGTCGTTTTAATGCGTGCGAGTGATTTTGGTATAACAGGTTATGAATCAAAAGCGGCGTTAGACGAGAATAATGTCTTAAAAAAACAAATAGAAAGCATCCGTTTACAAGCAGGTTTTAAAATGAACTTAGGTGATGTAACCGACCAAAGCGTTCCAAAAATGTGTCTGATTTCACCGCCAAATACTGAGGGGGGCATAGTCAATACCCGTATGTTTATCCCGCACGTTTGCCACGATGCCATAGGCGTTTTAGCGGCGGTTTCAGTCGCAACGGCTTGTATTTTGCCTCATACAATGGCTAAAAATATCGCTATACTGAGGGGGGCCAATGCGCTTTCAGTCGAACATCCGACAGGAGAATTTACCGTCAATCTTGAAACGAATCAGATAGGTGAGAGAATTGTTATTGAAAAGTCGGGCGTTATGCGAACAGCCCGTTTGTTGAGTAAAGGAGTCGTTTTTATTCCTAATGAAATAGTTGATAATGGATAATTTTACAGAATTATCCATTGTCAACTATCCATTATCCACTACTTACCTCCCATGCGTTCATATTTCGTTTTAAACCGCCGATAAAGGTCTTTTTGCTTATTGTTTAAGTCAATTTCCTTTCCACGAATGAACGCATGTATAACTTTCGAAGTACGCATATCAAAAACATCCCCCTCAGTAATTATAAGCGTCGCATCTTTCGTATTTTCAAGCGTACCAACGGTTTTGTCAATGCCCAACATTTTAGCTGGAACGGAAGTAATGGCAGCAACCGCATCTTCATAAGCCAAACCAAAAGCCACGGCTTGACCTGCCATCAATGGCAAATTCCGTTGTTGCCAGTTGCCGTTTACGGATAAACAGAACGGAATACCCGCTTTTTGCAGCATAGCGGGGCTTTTAAATGGTTGGTCAATATCATCATCTGTCCGGGTCGGCAAGGCTTGCGTTTCATCTAAAATGATAGCAACATTGTTGCTTTTCAAAAAGTCAGTTATCAAATAAGCATCTTTACCGCCTACAATGACTGTTTTACAACCATATTTTTTGCCAAAAAGCACCCCCTCAGTCATTTCTTTCGCGAGATTTGCCCTGATATAAAGCGTCTTTTTTTGTGAAAAAAGGTCATGCATCGCTTCGAATTTCAAGTTTTTAGGTGATACGACCCCTTTTTCAGAGTAAGCTTTGGCTTCACTAAAAAACTGCTCAAGGTCACCGATTTGTTTTGCAAAGTTTTCGTTTTTGCGCTGTGCAAAAGTTCCTGTCATAAAATCGAAACCGCCTGAAAACACGGACGGAAAACTGACGTGGATACCTTCATCAAATTTATAAGCGGCATCTTCCCAATTCCAACCATCCAGTTCAACTACAGATGATTGACCTGAAATAATGCCCCCATTGGGCGTTATTTGCGCGAGCAAAATACCATTTGAGCGAACTGTTGGAGGTACTTGCGAGTCCATATTGTATGCGACAATGCTGCGTACTGAGGGGTTCATTTCGCCTATTTCAGTATGGTCAACAGTTTGACGGACAGCACTGATTTCGACTAAGCCCAAATCGGTATTCATCGAAATAAATCCTGGATACACGTGTTTACCTTCGGCATTGATGATTTTTTTATATTTCGTTAAATCCACCTTTGTGAGTTTCGAATCAGCGATAAGGGTAATTTTGCCAGATTCGAATGCAATGAGCGCACTTTCTATAACTTTTCCATTCCCGATATGCGCCTTAGCATTCATAATCAATATCGCTTCAGATTGCTTTTCGGCGGGTAACGGAAGCGATTGAGCCGAAGAGGATACGATGAACACCTGAAGGAAGACGAATAATATGATTAGTTTTTTCATTTATTTTATTTTAATTTTTTCAAAAAACAATGATTAAATAATTGACAATCAATTAATTGTACTTTTACAAATTTGACTATTCAAATGCCTAATGCATTTCATCATCATTGTCTTCACATTCGTATTCCCGTTGTCCACGTCTCTGAATAGCTTGTGTGGGCGCACCGCTTTTCTTAGCAGCGAGTACCTTTTGAATCAACCGCGCACGTTCTTTACGCACTTCGTCTTGCATTTTTATATCTTCATCACGATCAAAAAACTTTACGCCATCTACGTAAGTTTGCTCTGCTTTGGCATAAATACTGAGGGGGTTCGTTGACCACAAAACCACATCCGCATCTTTACCAACTTTTATAGAACCGACGCGACTGTCCACTTTCAATGTTTTTGCTGGATTCAAAGTCACAAGTTTCCAAGCAGCCACCTCGTCCATACCAGCATACATGACCGATTTTGCCGCTTCTTGATTGAGCCGTCTCGCCATTTCTGCATCGTCAGAGTTGATGCTGGCTAATACACCCGCGTCTTGCATCAGTTTTGCATTTTGCGGAATGGCATCATATACTTCATACTTATAATTCCACCAGTCAGCAAAACCTGCGCCTGCTGCGCCATGTTTCGCCATTTTGTCCGCCACTTTGTAGCCTTCTAATATATGTGTAAACGTGTTGACTTTGAAACCATGCCTGTCAGCCGTTTTCAAAAGCATATTGATTTCAGATTGCACGTAGCTGTGGCAAGTGATGTGACGTTTGCCTTCCAAAATTTCACCTAAAGCCTCTAATTCAAGGTCGCGACGTACCAATTTGCCCGATTTTAAAGCAGCGAGATATTCTTTTGCCCTTGTAAAATGGTCGTCAAAAACTTGCTCAACACCCATGCGTGTCAAAGGAAAACGCGTGGAAACGGCATCGCCATTCGCTCTTTTTACGTTTTCGCCAAGGGCAAATTTGATGAAACCGGGCCAGTTTTCAAATTTCATTTTTTCAGGTTCGTAACCAAAACGAAGCTTTATCAATTGCGTCTGCCCACCGATGGCATTGGCAGAACCATGTAAAATATGGCTCGAAGTCACACCACCCGCGAGTTGACGGTAAATATTGATATCATCACAATTAATGACATCTGCAATACGTACTTCCGCTGTACTCGATTGTGCGCCTTCATTGACACCCCGCGCCACCGTGATGTGGGAATGTTCGTCAATGATACCCGCGGTCAGATATTTACCTGTGGCATCTACCGTTTTAGCATTTGAAGCGGCTATATTTTTTCCCATTTGAAGGATTTTTCCATCTTCAATAAGGACATCGGTATTTTCTAAATTGCCTGCTGCTTCGTTTGTCCAAACAGTAGCATTTTTGAATAAGGTTTTTTCTGCCTTTGGCAATTCCTTTTTTCCGAAGGCAATAAATGGATAAATAACGTCGCCAACAGCTTTATCGGCGGCGGATACTGAGGGGGGCGAAGGGGGCGCGACTTCTGTTGTACCGCCTTTAAACTCCGCTTTCCAATTTACCCAAGTACCATCTATGAGTTGACCTCGACCAGTCATATTGCCGCTGTCAATCGTACCTGTCAATCTAACCAAGCCTTTTTCGCCAGTTGGCGTAAACATAAAACTGACGGTGTTTTTGGCATTCGTAAATTCTACTTTCGCTTTTGTAGTATCACCCATTTTTGACAGGGTATTTTCACCTTTTACACCTAAAAGGAGATTATAATTTTGATTACCAACGCTTAGGTCATAAGTGCCTTTTAACTCCGATTTGTCCAAATCTGTTATGACATAAGGTTTGCCTTGTACCCAATTATGAAGGATTTTAGCATCTTTTGTAAAGATATTTTTGTCAGAAATAAAAAAATTGGCAATTTTACCTTTTTCCAAACTGCCTAAATCCGATTCCAAGCCAAACCATTTTGCGGGCGTTGCAGTCAAAGCTTTCAAAGCATCCCCCTCAGTAAGTCCTGCTTCCATCGCCTTTTGGAGTTGCTTCAAAAAATCTGCGTTGTTCTTCAAACCTGTGGTTGTAAAAGCAAATTCAATCCCAGCAGCAGCGACTCTTGATGGGTTTGTTGGTGCTAATTCCCAATGTTTTAAGTCTGTCAGCGACACTTGCAACGCATCAAGAGGGTCTTCTACATCGAAGGCTTCGGGAAAATTCAAAGGTAAAATCAAGGCGCTGCCCGTCGCTTTAATTTCAGTCAGGCGTTGATAATCATCGCCATGCCCTTTAATGATGAATTTTTTTCCGAATTCTACACCTATTTTAGCAGCCCGAAGTGCTTCCAATTTGTCACCGACATCAAACATTTGTGGTATGTTTTGTAGGACATTCCAAGCTTCGAGTGAGATATTTTTTTCTTCTTTTGAGCCACCTGCGGCATACCATTTCCCATCAAGATATGTTTGTCGAATCAAGGCGATACAACCCATAAGTGAGGTTGGGTACAGTTGTGTAGATGTACCTTTTGAGAATGACAAAACGTTGGCAGCAATATTTTTCAACAAAACATTATTCGCCCGTTCATTGCCTAAACTAACCACTGCCGCTGAGCCACGACTGATGCCATCTTGCTGATGCGTGACAACTGTACCAAAACCAGTACCTCTAAGAATTTCTGCGTCTTTTTCGTTTGGATTAAAAGCCTCGAATGCGTTAAACTCGGTTTTAAAGGCTTCATTCCATGAATAAGCCCCTTTTTTATTTGATATAAACTGTTCGACACCGCGTCCACCACGTACCCCGGTACCACCTACAGCAGGCAGTTCGGGCATACCGTAGTTACCAAATGCCTCCATAAAGGAAGGATAAATGAATTTCTTTTTAACATCAATGACCACAGCACCTGTGGGAATTTTGATATTTGTACCCACAGCTTCGATGCGCCCGTCGCGGATAAGGAGTGTGGCATTTTCGATTTTTTCGTTCCACGATTTCACAATTGTAGCATTTGTGAAGGCAAATAAGCCATCGCGTTCATCGAAAACCCCATTTTGTGGAAAAGTTTTTTGTGCCATACTGAGGGGGGGCAAAACGATTGCTGCCAGAAGTAAAGGCACTAAAAATCGCATGATTGGTTGCATTTTGTAGATATTTTAGATGAAATTTAAGAGTGTAATTTTAAACATAAAAATGGCTGTGCTCCAACAAACGATAGGTTTTTCGTCAAAAATGATTTTTAGCGCTATTTAAATGTTGGGGAAGAGAAGTGACATGAGTATATGTTGTAAAAACATCTCTTCTTTTCTTTCATTTTGGTTAAAAAAGGTGTGAAAAATCGAAATTTTTTATTTAATTTTTCTAAAATCCTAATATCCAATTTAAAGTCAAAACGCCTATTAAGCCCACAATGCCTACAATAGTTTCCATCAAAGTCCACGTTTTGAAAGTATCTTTTAGACTCAAACCAAAATACTCTTTGAACATCCAAAAACCTGTGTCATTAACATGGCTGCACATCAAACTACCTGCACCAACGCTTAAAACCATAAGTTCGGGTGAAATCGTAGCGGCTACTGAGGGGTCACTCAACATAGGTTGAACGATGCCTGCGGCAGTCAATCCTGCGACCGTTGCTGACCCAATAGTGATACGTATAACAGTAGCGACCAGCCAACCCAAAAATAAAGGCGATAGTGGTAAGCCATTGAAAATCAATGCAATATCTGCCCCAATGCCGCTGTCCTGCAAAACTTGCTTAAAGGCACCGCCGGCGGCAACAATCATCAAAATCATTGTCGTCGCGGTCAAAGAGGAAGCTGTTTTGTCTGTAATGTCAGCCATTTTTCGACCTCTTAAAACACCGAGGAAGATAACTGCTAAACCAAAAGAAATGACCATGGATACCGAGGCATCGCCGATGAATTTCAAAACTTGAAGACTAGAACTGTCTTTTGGTAAGAAAAATTCACCAAACGTAGCGGTGGCCATCAGCAGCACAGGTGACAAAGCAATGCCTATACTGAGGAGGAAGGATGGTAGTTCATTTTCGGGCAAATTTTTGATTTCAACCAAGCCTTCAGGTGGATTAGCGACTATTTTTTTGACAAATTCAGGAAAAATTATGCCAGAGAGCCATATGGCAGGAATAGCAATCGCAATACCATAAACCAAAGTCTTACCAATATCTGCTTTAAAAAGTATCGCAATGGCTGTTGGTCCAGGGTGAGGGGGCAAAAAACCATGTGTCACAGAGAGACCAGATGCCATCGCCAAACCCAAATAAACGAGTGGCAAACCTGTGGCTGCTGCCACTGAGAAAACCAATGGAATGAGAATAACAAAACCAGCGTTGTAAAACATCGCTAAACCAACTGTGAAACTGGTGATAGCCAATGCCCATTTAGCTCTTTTTGCGCCAAAAATACGGATAAGACTATTCGAAATTTGTTGGGCTGCACCCGACTCTGCGAGTATGCTACCCAACATGACCCCAAAACCAATGATGAGAACAAGGCTGCCCATGGTTGAGCCTATTCCTTTTTGAACGGATTCTACAATTTTTCCCAAAGGCATACCTTTCAATACACCCACTAAAAAGGCGGTAATAGTTAATGCAACAAAAGCATTGAGACGGACGACAGTGATGAGGAGCAGTAAAAAGGCAATGCTGCCGACAAGTAGAAGTATTGACATGATGTTTTCGTTTTTTTTGTCTCAAAGAAAATAAAAAAAAACGAAAAGGTATAAAAAGAAAAAACCTTTCGTACAACTGCACGAAAGGTTTGTGGTTCTAATTATAATATGTTACTTCGTTTAGGAAGAAAAATAGCCAAAAAAATCGGGAGACTTATGGAGCAGCTCTACCCCCCGATGAACTGCTCCGGTCTCCCTTATTAGAACCGCATTTGGTTCTACGTCTTTATAATTTTAAATATTTATTAATTTAAATTATGAAAATATATCTTTCTAAAATCATGCCATATTTGCCAACGGCATGTCTATTTTAATTTTTCACTTATACTTTTAAGCTTATCTCCTACTGTTTAAAATTTCATGAATATGGTCAAATGCAGTTTTATAAAGTTTATAATCGCTATACTCACCATGAACCATTATTTCATTTTCAGTTTGAATTAAGATTTGAAAATGAAGATGATTTGAATTATAAAAAAATTTTGTTAATAAACTTATTGCTTGTTGAAATTTCATATCATGTTACCTTTAATTTACTAAATTGTATTCTATTTGGCTTAATTGATACAATAATACTGCCAGTTTCACTTATTTTAAATCTAAAAGTTATTACTTTTGTGACGTGGATTTTATGTTTCATACTGTGTAAGTAGCATGTATAAGTATTTGATTTTCAGAAAAAGGACTAAAATCATATTTGAGTAATTTTGAAAAAATGATTACTTTTTTCGTAACATACGCTATTAACTAAGCATCTTAGTGTAGTTTTAATATTTGTTTCATACATAAAAAATACATTTTCAATGTCCTATCAGCGTTCTTTCCGAGTCGGGGGCAACCCTAACAATCCATTTGGTTCGATTATATCGTTGCTCATTATTATTGGTGTTTTTATTTTATTGTTTTTTATGGTGACGGGTTTCATTAAGTTGCTCTATCTCGTTGCACCCGCCTTGCTCATTGCAACGTTATTAATTAACTATAATCTTGTAGCTGATTATGTCATGGGTATTTTTGAAACATTTCGGACAGATATTCTTTTTGGTGTGGTGAAAGTCTTATTTACAGTTATTTTATATCCATTTGTCATCGGGTGGTTATTCGCAAAGGCAATGTTTTTTAGGAAAGTGACAAAATTGAAAAAAAATATGGAACAACAAATGGGTAATTTGAACGAATCCCCGCAGAATACACAATACGCTGAATTTGAAGAAATTAGCTCTGATTTGAATACCGATGAAAATCTTGAAAAAACACCTGAAAAGCTGATAATCATAGAACAGCCAAAACCCAAAGATTCACTAAGAGACGATTTTGATCAACTTTTTAAATAGCTATATGGAGCATTTGAACGAAAGCCAACTTAATAACAACAATTAAACAACTACACCTTTTGTTTTATCTCCTCTATTGGGCAGTTTCGCTTATTCTCATCACCTTATATATCGTCTTCATTTTTTTGTATATAAAATGTTGGCGGCAACTTCCTTTTTTTTACAGTACTGAGGGGTATCGTCCGAAAACAATGATTTCTGTGCTCATTCCTGCACGCAACGAACAGGACAATATTGTACATTGTTTGGAAGCCATTGCACATGGGAATTACCCCCGTTTGCTGTTTGAAATCATTGTCATTGACGATCATTCCGATGATAAGACCCCTCAGTATGTTCACGATTTTGCAGCCAATTATCCTAATATTCGCCTTATAGAATTAAAAAATTATGTAAAATTATCTGATAATCAACCTTTTAAAAAAAGAGCGATTGAAGCAGCTATAGGAAAAGCCAAAGGCGAACTCATCGTCACGACGGATGCAGATTGTCTTGCACAACCCAATTGGCTTAATTTGATTGCCGAATATTATGAAAAAACAGGAAAGCAATTCATCGCTGCACCCGTCAATTTTCATGAAGAAAAAACATATTTCGAGCGTTTTCAATCTCTTGATTATATGGGTATGATGGGTGTTACGGGAGCGGGTGTAGAAGGCAAATTTACAAATATGTGCAATGGTGCTAATTTGGCATATTCTAAAAAACTGTTTTATGAGGTAGGAGGTTTCAAAGGCATTGACCATGTGGCAAGTGGCGACGATATGCTTTTGATGCAAAAGATTGCTCGATTTCACCCCAATACGCTTGGTTTTTTGAAAAATATAGAAGCGACAGTTTATACAAAGGCAAAAGCCACTGTTAGCGATTTTTTAAGTCAACGATTGCGGTGGGCATCTAAGTCATCGAGTTATACCGAGTTTTTTACGGTATTTCAGTTAGCCATGGTTTTTGTTTTTTGTTGGAATATTTTGATAAGCCTTTGTTTATCAATATTTTACGATACTTCTTTTCTTTCTATTTTTCTACTGCAATTTGTAGTCAAAACATTGGCAGACTATTTTTTCCTCAATATCATGTCTCGTTTTTTCAACAGAACGGATTTGATGCGCCCTTTTTTGACCCCTCAGTATATTCACATTTTATACATCGTTGTGGTAGGTTCGCTTGCCAATTTTAAAAAAACTTACATCTGGAAAGGACGTAAAGTTAAGTGATAATGGATAATGGAAAATGGATAGTGTAAAATGGATAATGGAAAAATTATCCATTTTACATTTTCCATTATCAACTTTTTAAAGACCAATTACTTTTGAGCCGATTTTGCCAAAGCTGCCAGCGACTTTACCTGTCATATTCAGAATGAACTTATAAGTTTCATATTTCTTCTTAAACTTAGGCAACAGTTCGATAAAACTGCGAATATATGGCTTTTGTACAACCCTGATGCCTAATCCCACGGCTTGCATATCGTCCATTTTATTAATCCAATTATTACTTTCAGAGACGATTTTGTTCATTGTGCCTTCATTTTGAGCATAGTATTTTTTGATGTATTTGACCCCTTTTACGGGGTTAACAAATGTCAAACCTTCGTCCATTAAGACAACATAATCGCTCAATAAACCATCTACTTTTTCTTCTGCTTTCAAATTGCCGTTAGCAAACTGATTAAGGTTATCATGATGTGCTTTGAGCCACGCATTTTGTTTTGCTGAGGCACAACTTTGTAGAAATGTAAGACTTACAAATAATGCAAATAATAATGTGTATTGTTTCATAATTTTAAATTAAAAAATAAGTAAAAATTTAATACTAAGGTTTATTATATTAATCTTTGTAATGCTATTTAAAATTGTGTTTCATACTGAGGGGGGCTAAATTAGGCACATAACGCACCTCATATGAGATTACAATGAACGTGCAGCCTCGGGAGATATTCTGTAAATGTGCTATAATATGGTGTTAAATAAGATTGGTCGCAAATACCTTCTTTCAAAAAAGGAACTTACGACCAATCTTATTTAACTATAAAAAAGCATATTAGGAATGATGAATGTGCAATAAATTGAAAATCAATATATTGTATCTTTTATCTTTCAGCATTAAAATATTCATCATTACTAAGAACGTGGTTTTTTCAACGTTGCTTGTAGCTGTTTCAATGCTTCCCAATCATTGTCCACAACCAATTGCGCTTGTTGAGGCCAAGTTGTTGGGTCGGCTATATTATTGCGACGGGCTTTAAGTTGTGCTTTAAGTTCAGCCGCATCGGCAGCAGCCAAGATAGTAAAAGTTCTAATCTCGATACTATGCAGAAAATCGGTTACAGCTGGACCCACGCCTTCAATGATTGAAAAATCCTCGCCTCTTTCTCTCAAAGCCGCCTGAGCGGCTTCCTTTTCTGCTGCGACTTCAGCACGACTACGACGAGGGAGAGCCTCTTTTTTCTCTTCTCTTGTCGCTTCAATTTCCCGTGTATCTTCATTTTTGACAGATATGCCAGCTTTTCCTTCTTCAATTTCTGGTATTTCTTCAATATCGCGTTTTATTCGACGGTTATAAGGGCGTTTTGTTTTGACTTCTTCGATAGTGTCATTTATGACCATTATAGGTTTTGACTCCTCTTCTTTAATTGTTAATTTATATGATTTTTTTTCTTTTGCATTGGCTTTTATCCACTGTTTAATCTGCTTTTTTGCTATTTCAGCACCCGCTTTGCGTCCTTTGCGTTTAGCTTTAGCAATATCCAGTTCAAGGCGTAAAACTTCTACTTCGGATTTGCTAGCATTCCCTTTAATGGCTTTTTTCAAAATTTTTTTAGCTGCTTTTTTACTTATTTGAGTGCGGGTAAGTTGAGCTTGTGCGCGTTCATAATTTTTTAATAACGCTTCGTAATCTTGTTGATTTTTTTTTGTAGAAGACATATTATTTCTTTTTAAATGATTGAAAAATTAAAGTACGTTTTTAAGAATATTAAATAAAAAATATCACGGTTTCAGTATTATATGGTTTTAGATATTAAAGTTTTAAAACGCATAACGACGTTTTAAGAGACATACATAACATACGCATTTGATTTTTAATGAAATTTGTTAGTGTTAGTAAACAATGATTGGACTCAAAAATAATAGCATAAATTGAGGGAAAAAAATGTTTTTGTTTTATTTAAAATTTAAAATAGCGTAAGTATGTTTTCAAAAATAGGTATCAACAAAAGTAGCGATTAAGTTCTTTTCAATAGTGTAATCTAATAAGGACAGATAAATTTTAAAATCTTATAGAGGCTACATTTATTGGGCGTTTGTATCAAAACTTTAGGATAAAGGATTAATATTTACTGATTGAAGCAAAAATGAGAATTTATTTTATAATAATAAAATTAAAACTACTTTAATATTTTAAAATTAATCCGATAAAAGATTAGAGTACTAAGAGTAGGTTTGATTTATGCTCTAAGCGACTTATAAATCCCAATATTATTTAAGTGTTTTTTATGTCTAAAAGTCTTTTAAGAAAATTTATGATGATGTAAAAATAGCAAATATTGTCTTTTTTACTGAGGGGGTCTATTATCTAATATTTTCTTTAAAGTATCACTAATTTTTGCACGTTGTTGTTTTTGTTGGACGATTAAGGGTGCTACTGCACGTTCTGCACAATCTAATATCCCACACCTTTCGCACGTTGTTGACACTTCGCGGGGACTTATTTGTGGGTCATTAATAAATTTTATTCTTTGTTTTGACTCATTATCTATCAATATGCCTATGGTCACGCTGACATTCCTCGTTCCAGAAGGTCGTGCAATTGTAAAACACAGATATTCATCGTTCGTTTGAAAATAATGACTCCGTTGGATACCCACAATGATGTCCTCTTTTTTAAAGTCATTGTTTGTCAGTAATAGTGCTGATTGCGTTATACTTTTTTGTTGGGCTTCTAATTCTTTCAAAAGCGAAACGGATACCCAACGTCGGCAATAGTGCTCTTCTAATCCGTTACCATGTGGATTATGTCGTCTATTAAGGTGAAGTTCTTTACTCATATCAAATTGATTGGCATCAAGACGATGAACAAAACGAAGAAAAAATAATTTTTTTAATTCAAAAAAATGAGGCAATACGTTTGTTATGCGTTGAAACAACATTTCTGGTGTTGCTTGATATTTCTGCATCAACTGCATAAAGAGTGCGCCATTGTCCCATTTTTCCATTTTAAGGAATTTCTCCATATCCTTAACAAAGGCTTCGCGATACATCAATAACGCGGCTGAAAAATAACCTGCCTTGAAGTGATTGAGTGCTTCGTCAAAAGTTTTGACTTTTTGTAGTGACGCTGTATAAGCCCTTTCTTTTAAGGCTAAAGCATTGAAACCCAATTCTTTTCCAAATTGAAATGCGCGTTGCTGTTCATTCAAGCTGCTATTCAGTAACAATTGTTTGGTTTTAGGGACAAAGACAGAGCGAATGTTTTTTAATTCAGGATAGGCATCTAAACCGTTATTCACAATTTTATAACCATATTTTTTTTCTAATAGACCTGCTAGAAAATGATCGGGCAGTGAATGCCCTGTCGGTACTTTATTATGTTTAATGAATTGACGAACGGCTTCTTCTAAATCTTCAAAATAATTATTATTTAATTCTAAGTAGGAACGTAAAGCACCAAAATAGAAATTTTCTTCTCTTAAGGCATAATTTCTACCCAATTCCACCAATGTCGAAATGAAAGCAGCAACGCGCATAGGTGCATTGGCAATAATTTCGACGACTTTGTTCATTTCTATACCAAATAAATCAAGCGGTAATTCATTCAAAAAATTAGACTGTAACAAATCTTCAACGGCAGAAAGGCTTTGCGGCATATCTGGGCTTATCAATGAATCGAATGTTGTGTTTAAAGCAGAAGCGAGCAATCTTATTTTATCTTCTTTTGGGTATTTTTTTCCTTTTTCGATTTCATTCAAATAACTAACAGACATTCCTGTTTGCTCAGATAGGACAGCAAAAGACAAGCGCTTTTCAGTACGCAATTGGCGTACTTTTAATCCAAGAATGATTTTATGATTTTGTGATTTTTGACTCATTATTAAACAGTTAAAACGAGTGAGAGTGAAAAAAAAACGCAATTTTGCGGGTTCGTCCAAATGTACGACTTTTTTAATTTACAGCGAATATTCGTTGTTTTAAAACAATTGTTATATTGTCATAAAGAGTAAAATTTATCAAAGACAAACAGCGGCTAATTAATTGTATAATAAAAACGATATTTGCAAACTCAAAACATAAAAATACGGCTACAATATGAATCAACTCATTCATGAAACATCACCTTATCTCTTGCAACATGCCCACAACCCTGTAAATTGGTACGCATGGAAACCTGAAGCTTTTGAACGTGCCAAATCAGAAAATAAACCCATTCTTGTCAGTATCGGCTATTCAACCTGTCATTGGTGTCATGTGATGGAGCGCGAATCGTTTGAAAATCAAGACATTGCAGATATAATGAACGAAAATTTTATCTGTATTAAAGTAGATAGAGAGGAGCGACCCGATGTGGATCAGATTTACATGGAAGCCTGTCAAATCATATCAGGCAGCGGGGGCTGGCCCCTCAACTGTTTTCTTTTACCTGACGGAAGACCGTTTTTTGCAGGCACATATTATCCTCCGCAATCAGCTTATGGGCGACCTTCTTGGACACAAGTTCTACATAATTTGTCTGATGCTTTTAAACTCAAAAGCGATATTGTAGAACAACAAGCCAATCAATTGACGGATATTATACGCCATTCAGATAAGAATTTAGTTAAAAATACTGAGGGGGGGCATTTGTTGAAAATAGGTGAAGAGACGGCTTCTGTTTTTAATACGGCTTATTTACAGAATGTCTTTTACGCTTTGCGCGAACGATTTGACCGTTTAGAAGGAGGTTTTGGCGGTGCGCCTAAATTTCCTTCGACGATGTCTATACAGTTTTTAATGGATTATTATTTTTATACCAAAAATGAGGAGGCTTTGGCCCATGCAGAATTGTCACTGACGAAGATGATTCAAGGCGGTATTTATGACCAAATAGGCGGGGGTTTTGCGCGTTATGCGACGGATAGGGAATGGTTGATTCCTCACTTTGAAAAAATGCTATATGATAACGCTTTGTTAATAACGACCCTTAGTGATGCTTATAAACTAACAAAAAAAGATATTTACAGCGAAACGATTGAAGAAACATTGTCATTTATTCAACGGGAGATGATGGCACCTGACGGCGGGTTTTATTCGGCTTATGATGCCGATTCAGAAGGTGTTGAGGGTAAATTTTATGTGTGGGACAGAGAAGAAGTCGTCGCTTTATTAGGTGATGAAGCCTCCATTTTTTGTGCTTTTTATGATGTGACGGAAGAAGGAAATTGGGAAGAAAAAAATATTCTTTGGCGACCAAAAAACTATGAAATATTTGCAAAAGAGAACGGTTTAGAGGTGTCAATTTTAAAGGACATATTGCAAAAAAGTCGTAAAAAGTTGTTTAAAATACGTGAAAAACGCATAAAACCAGGTTTAGACGATAAAATCTTGCTATCATGGAATGCTTTAATGATTTCAGCTTATGCAAGAGCGTATGAAGCCTTATGTACTGAGGGATATCAAAAAATTGCTGTTGAAGGCTTGGATTTTATATTTAAAAATTTTAAACAATCTGAAGGTATAGGATTGTACCATACTTACAAAAATGGGCAAGCGCAATACGATGGTTTTTTAGAGGATTATGCGTTTTTAGTTGAAGCTTTAATAGACGTTTATGGTATCACATTTGACAAGCAATATCTTGAAAAAGCGAAGCAATATACTGATTTTACGATAGAAAATTTCTTGGATGAATCTACAAATTTGTTCTACTTTACGTCCACAAAACAGAAAGATATTTTGTTGCGTAAGAAAGATTTATACGATTCAGCGACACCTTCTGGCAACGCAACGATGGTGCGTAACCTACAACGCTTAGGACATTTTTTTGGCGATGAACACTATAAAACTTTAAACGTCAATATGTTAATGTCGGTTGAAGAAGCCTTAGAGCGTTATCCTTCGAGTTTGTCAAAATGGGCGGGAAGCGCCTTAGCTTTGGTTTTTCCGCCGTATGAAATTGCGGTTGTCGGCATGGATGCTCATTCAAAAAGCAAAAGCATCAATATGCTTTTTTTACCAAATAAAATATTGATGTCGAGCGTTGAGGAAGATACAGCCTTTCCTTTGTTGGATGGCAGAGGTAGTGTTACGGAGGGGGGGGAATCAATGATTTATGTTTGCCAAAATTATGCTTGTAAAATGCCTGTTAAGACAATTGAAGAAATGGTTAAAATTCTGTGATTTTAGAATTAAATCTTGTTTTCAAAAAAGACGAATCTAAATGTGTGAACCATGAAAAATATTTACATTTTTTGTCTCTTAATTTTTCAAACGAGTGTCGCTGTGGCACAACAGCCAGCACAATTTAGTTTATATATGCTCAATACGTATGGCGAAAATCCTGCTGCAGCCGGTTTAGATAAAACCGTAGTGGCGACGGGCGGTTTTAGGTCTCAATGGGTGGGTTTGCCGGGTAGCCCACAAACACAATATATTAATGTGTCGTTGCCATTAGGCATTATAAGTAGTGGTGTCGGATTTCAAGTGACCAATGAAAGTATTGGCGCAAGAAATGGTTTGAGTGCAAAATTGACGTATAATTATATAAAAAAATTAGGCGATGCTCAATTGTCCGTAGGCGTTGCAGGTGGTATTTTGCAAGGAACGATAGATGGTGCAAAATTAAGAACACCCAATGGGGATTACAATCAAGGTGTGATTGATCACCAAGACAAAATATTGAATACGGCAGCATTAAATGGCATGGTGACGACGTTTGATGCGGGTATTTTTTTTAAAAGCGAAAGAGTGGATGCGGGTATTTTTTTAGGTGATTTGACCCAGCCAACACTGTCATTAGTGAGTCAGAAGGTAACGGAGGTGAGTTTGAAGCGTCATTATTCCGCTTACGCAGCAACTCGGTTCGATGTGATGAATAGCCTTAGTGTGCACCCCTCAGTAATGATTCGCTCTGATGGTGTACAAACTCAAGCAGAATTTTCGACATTTGCGCGTTTAAACGATAATTTTTTTCTTGGCGGTTCGTTCAGAGGTTTCAGTAAAACCACCCAAGATGCAGCCTCTATTTTTGGCGGTTTCAAACTAAGTTCCAAAATAATCTTGGCATATGCTTATGATATTACAATATCGACATTAAAAAATGTGACTCAAGGTGGACATGAAATTGTTTTACAGTACAATATTGGCAAAGAATTTGGGAGAGGGAAACTACCGCCAATAATTTACAACCCGCGCTTTTGAATTATGTATTTGCTGAAGAGAAGGAAGACTTTTTTAATGTATCAAGGAAAATTAGGATTTAGAACTTATTTAAAATAATAGTCACAAAAAATTGACTCAGAATATACTTAATTGACAGAAGGAACGTTTTTTTATGACATTTTGAAGGATATCGTTTGTAAATCAACGAATTGTATCAACAAAAACTTATTCAGTTATTGTATCTCTGCAAAACATTCTATATTTGGGCGTTTTTTTCAAAAAGGACAGCCTTTCATTTCACAAAATTGAGGGATAATCGAGAATTAAAGCAATGAAAAGACAATCAAAAGCACTTCTTCTAATGCTGATTGCCTTGGGGCTTACTTGGGCTTCGTGTGGCAAAAAAGAAAACGGTCAACTATTAGGTGCGAAAGATCGCCCCACTTGGAAAGGTATTAATCCTTTCGGCATGGTTTATATTCCTTCTGGGGAATTTCATGCAGGTCCTAGTGACGAGGATATGAGTCGTAGTTACGTTAACCGTCCGAAATCTGTTTCCATTCAAGGTTTCTTTATGGACGATACGGAAATTACAAATAACGAGTACCGCCAATTCATCGAATGGGTGCGTGACTCATTGGCTCACACCAAACTTGACCATTATATTGAGGGCGATGACGGTAAGCAAATTATTGACTGGGAACAGGAGATAGATTGGGAAGATGAAACCCTTGCAGACTTGTTTTACCAAGGCAAAGATAAGTTTGATGGCAGAACTGAGTACAATGCTGAAAAGTTTGTCGTCGAGTATGAATATTACGACTGGCAAAAAGCAGCGCATTATAATGGTAACTGGCAACGTCCTGTTGACCCAAAAGACCAGAGCAAACGTTATTCTCGCCAAGAGTTCATTGTAAAAAAGAAGGTCATCGTATATCCTGACACACTTAGCTGGATTCGTGACTTTGCGTATTCTTATAATGAACCGATGACCCGTAACTACTTTTGGCATCCAGCTTTTGATGATTATCCTGTTATCGGTGTCAATTGGCATATGGCGCGTGCTTTCTGTTGGTGGCGCACAAAATTGTGGAATACTTATCGTGGTAACAAAGACGTAAACACGGAAGATTTCCGTCTTCCAACAGAGTTTGAATGGGAATATGCTGCTCGTGGTGGTCATGACCTTGCGCCTTATCCTTGGGGTGGTTACTATACCCGTAACTCTAAAGGTTGTTTGTTGGCTAACTTTAAGCCTGGTCGTGGCAATTATCCAGAAGATGGTGGTATGTATACGGTAAAAGCAGATGCTTATTTCCCGAACGATTATGGTCTTTATAATATGGCGGGAAATGTTGCGGAATGGACGATTACAGCCTATACGGACAATACAAACGGTTTACATGATTTAGAGCCTGACTATCGTTATGATGCAAAAGACGATGACTCACCAGCCAAAAAGCGTAAAGTCATTCGTGGTGGTTCTTGGAAAGATATTGCCTATTTCTTGCAAACAGGTACACGCACGTATGAATTTCAAGATACGACAAAATCTTATATCGGTTTTCGTTGTGCTTTAACATTCTTAGGTCGTTCTATCAACGACTTTTAATAAAAAACGAACATTTAAATACTGAGGGGTAATTTTATACCCCTCAGTATCCGACTAAATACTCAGGGCTTTACTCGCCTTTTTGTAATAATATCGTATTATTTGATTGCGTATCATCCCATTTCCAACATACTTCTTTGCAATAAAGAGTAGCGTTGGGTCATTCTCGTTTTGGAATTAAAAAATCAAAAAATATTTTTTTAACCTTTTTTCTAAAAGTAAAAAAACAATGAGTTTCGTCAAATCAAAGGGTTTTAAGTATCTTAAAAACTTAATTATCGGTGTCGGTGCAGCTATCGTTTTAATGGGTGCATTATTCAAAATTGAAAGTTGGCCATTTGCTTCTGAAATGCTTATTTTGGGTCTATCAGTAGAAGCACTTTTATTCTTAATGCTTGGTATTTTAGGACCAGAGCCCGATTACTATTGGGATAAAATCATTCCAGGTCTTGCGGACTACAATTCTAAATTAGGTCCTATTGAATTAGGTGGAGGTGCTACGTCGCATCAACCACAATTGCCTGGTTTGAATGGCGAAATCGTAGAAAACAAGTTGAGTGGTATGTTAACAGAGTTACAAGGTATGTCAAGAAGCCTTGGTTCACTCAAAGCATTACAAGAAGTTGATTTCAGTGGTACGCAAGATCAAATCAAAACCATGAACAACTTCTATACGAAATTGACTGAAGCTATGGCAGATATGAACTCTGCATCACAAGATGTTAAAGTTTATAAAGAACAATTAGCTTCTTTAAACAGAAACCTTGGTTCGCTCAATGCTGTATATGGTGGCATGCTATCAGCTATGTCAAATGTGGGTGGCAGATAATTTTGTCATTTGTCCTTCGTCATTTTGTCTCAGTCTTTACCCCCTCAGTATTTTGAGGTTTTTTAAATCATTTATGACAAATGCCCAATGACAAGCTTTAGAAACCAATTTTAAAAACTTCAAAAGGAAGAATAAAAATGTCAATACCAAAGGAACCGCGGCAGTTAATGATTAACTTGATGTATCTCGTCCTGACTGCGATGCTTGCCTTGAACGTATCGGCGGAAATTATCAACGCATTCTATGCCTTAAATAAAGGTATGCAAACGAGTAACGAGATTGTTGATAAGTCGAATACAATGATTAAAAGTGCCATTGACAAGCAAGTCGTGGCATATAATAATGCGAATAACCAAAGCTTCCAAGCTAAGGCTGTCGAAGCGATGAAAATTTCGAAAGAGTTTGAGTCTTATGTCAGTGGTATTATTACTGAACTGACACAACGTGCTGGTGGCTTAGACCCAACGCACACTGACGGTCGCCCTATACGCTATAAGGACAAAGATGTACCCACCAACTTTTTTATTAACGAAAAGAAAGGTGAGGAGCTTCAAAAAAGAATTGACGAGACCCGTCAAAAATTCTTAGCCCTCGTAACAGACCCAACAAAGAAAAAGGAACTTGAATCGCAGGTGGCTTTAAAAGTTGATGCAATTCCATCAGACTCAAAAGCAGCATCTTGGACGGATTTGAAATTTAAGCAAATGCCTGTAGCGGCTGTTATGCCCATCCTTACGAAATTTGTTTCGGATTCAAAAACCTCTGAAACAGCTTTGTTGAACTATTTCTTTAACGAAGTAGGTGGTACAGACATCAAATTTGATCAATTCAAAGTGGCTATTGCCCCTAAGAAATCATATTTGATACGCGGTGACAAGTTCGAAGCAGATGTTTATCTCGCAGCCTACAGCTCAAACCCCGGTACAGGTGTTAGCATCAGTGTCAATGGTGCTGGCTTAGGCATGAAAGATGGCGTTGCGCATTATGAAACTACTCCTGGTGGCATCGGCAAGCAAACTGTGAGAGCTGTAGCCAGTATTAAAAACCCATTAACGGGTCTAACTACGACTACAAATGGTGAGTTTGAATACGAAGTCGGTGAAAAATCGGCGACTGTTTCGGCTGAAAAAATGAACGTTTTCTATATCGGTGTTGATAACCCAATTGCCGTTTCAGCGGCGGGTGTATCATCAAATGAACTGCGTGTCAGTTGCAACGGTTGTGAGTCCATGAATAAAATAAATGACAACAACTACAATGTCCGGGTGAATAAACCAGGTAAAGCTTTCATCGTTTTATCCGCACCTGGTGGTCTAAATGTTAATAAAGAGTTTAGGATAAAACCTATTCCAAATCCAGTTCCAGTATTGTCAGTTGACTTTGAAAGAAAATCAAATTTTTTAGGTAGCGGTCAGATGTCAGCTAACTCTGGGGTTATTGCCAAACTTGAGAACTTTGATTTTGATGCGAAATGTAGCATTCAGAGTTATGTCCTTGTGCGTGTTGAACGTCGTCAAGACCCCCAACAAGCCAATGTTTCAGGACCTTCAAGTGGGGAGGCCGAAAGGTTGTGCCGTATGGCAAAACCGGGTGACTTTTACCAGTTTTTGAACATCAAAGCGCGCTGCCCTGGTGACCAGATTGCACGTGATGTAGGTTCTATCAGTTATTACATCAAATAGTTTTTTTATAAACGCACCCATTTTTAGTTTTAACATTTTTCATAAAATAAAACAAGGAATGGGTGCGTTTTCTTTAAAATTGAATAAACGACCCCCTCAGTATTCAGACAATAAAAAGTCTTTTTTTCATCAAAAACACGGTTTTCAGTAACATGAAGTCAGCAATGAAATGGATAAGTATGGCAACTTTCAGCTTAATGATAAGTGTTGCAGTTGCCCAAGTTCCCGAAGAGGTAAAGACAAATACAAATGATGCGTTTCCGGATTTTACAGGCGGTAATAAAGCCAACACGCCACCTGCAAAGCCTCCAACAACGACACCTCCGAAGCCTACAACAACGCCTTCTACACAACCTGCGACAACGCAGCCACAATTTCCAGCAACTACAACGAATCAGCCACAATTTCCAGCAGCCACACCTACGACTACTTCAACACCAACAACGCAACAACCGGGAGGTACAACAGGTATAAAAGTTGAGCCTGCCGATAGTAATGGTGATATTCCACCTGATGTGGATGCGCCACTCGATGGTATCGTTGAAAGAAAGTTGATTGTTGACAAGCAAGTTTTGCCATGGGAACCTATTCGTGAAGCGGATATTTTATGGAGTAAACGGGTTTGGCGTGTCATTGATATTCGCGAAAAGATAAACTTACCGTTTATCTACCCTGAAATGCCTTTTTTTACTGTCTTAATGCAAGGTATTCAACGGGATAGTGCTATCAAAGCTTACAAAGCGGACAACGATAAGTTTTGGTATAAAATGTCGTCGCAAGAGCTACAAAGTATTTTGAGCCATGCAGATACCATTATTCAGATTGACCCAACGACTTACGAAACCAAATACAAAGTCGTCTATAATAAAATAAACCCTGAAGACATTAAGCGTTACCGCGTCAAAGAGGATTGGTACTTCGACCGCCAATATTCTGTGCTTAAAGTGCGTATTTTGGGTATTGCACCTTTGAAAGATGTCACAAACGAAGCGGGTGAGTTTTTATACGAACAACCTTTGTTCTGGGTTCGTTATCCTGATTGTCGTGAATATTTAGCACGTCATCGTGCTTTTATTGAAGGCAACGATGCAAATCCAATGTCTTGGGAAGACCTTTTTGAACAACGTCGTTTTTCAAGCTATGTTTGGAAAGAGTCTAACGTTCACAATCGTCGTTTACAAGACTATTTGCAAGGCATTGACCTTTTGCTGGAAGGAGAAAAAATCAAAGCAGAAATTTTTAATTATGAGCATGACCTTTGGTCGTATTAATGCTTAAAATTTTGAAATATTATTTTCAATAATTTAAAACGGTCAGTACACGTAGTACTGACCGTTTTTCTTATTTTTGCGGCAAAAAACGATGATTATCATTCAAGATATACTTGTTAGCGATGAACTTGTCGAAGAACAATTTATCTGTAATCTCTCAAAATGCAAAGGAGCTTGCTGTTGGGAAGGCGATTATGGCGCACCTCTGGCAGATGAAGAGTTGGATATTTTGGACAATATTTATGACGATATTCGTCCCTTTTTAACAGAAGAAGGGCAAAATAAGATAGATACTGAGGGGGGGTATAAATTTTTCAAAGGCATGGAACAAAACGGCACACAACTACTGCCTGACGGTCGTTGTGCCTATCTGATTATCGAGCGAAATGGTGTCGCACAATGTGGCATTGAAAAAGCGTGGAAAGCAGGAGCTACAGACTTTCAAAAGCCCATTTCGTGCCATCTTTATCCCATTCGAATGTCTAAACAAACAGGTTTTGAAGCCCTCAACTATGACCGCTGGGAAATTTGTTCTGCTGCTTGCCAGCTTGGGGCAGAGCATCAAATGCCCGTTTATAAGTTTTTAAAAGATGCATTGATAAGAGCTTATAACGAGGATTTTTATGAAGAATTGGACGCTGCTGCGCACTATATCGCTTCAAAAAAAGTTGGATTGTCCTAATTTTAACTTTTGTTACACAATTTCTTTCTTTTGTCGAAAGTCTCTCATCTTTTTGGCTTGAAATTCGTTTCATTTTTGTCAAATTGATTATAAATGATTCATATTAACGATATTCAAATGGAACTAATGCCTCAACCTCGTCACAATAGAGACTTGACAGAAGCGCAAAGTCTGGTCAAAATAATTCATGAGCACTATCGGCAACAACTTCGCCCTTTGCCCAATAAAAAAAAGGCGCACGAATGGATTGATAAGCTTATTGACATTCTTTTTCCTGTCAGATGTGCAGAAGCTGTGGGCGAGCTTGAAATTCGTCAGCTTGAATTGCAACTTTGGGAATTACTCATACCGCTTGAAGACGAATTAGACCCAATTGATGATATAGTAAATAAATACTTCTCTCGTATTCCTTTCATTTATAAAGAATTACGAAAAGATGCGGAAGCTATTTTGGCATTCGACCCTGCTGCGAGTAGCATTGAAGAAGTGATAGCGGCTTACCCAGGATTTTATGCCATTGCCGTTTATCGCTTTTCGCATGAGTTGTATTTGCTAAAAATACCCATTTTGCCGCGTATGATGTCCGAATGGGCACACAGTCAAACGGGTATAGACATCAATTCAGGCGCAACCATAGGTTCGGGTTTTTTTATTGACCATGGCACTGGACTTGTCATCGGGGAAACATGTATTATTGGCAATAATGTAAAAATTTATCAAGGTGTCACCTTAGGCGCATTGAGTGTTCAAAAAGATGAAGCTAACCAAAAGCGGCATCCGACTATCGAGGATAATGTGATTATTTATTCTGGTACAACCATTTTAGGCGGGCGAACAATTATTGGAAAAGACTCCATTATCGGTGGAAATGTGTGGCTTACTGAGGGGGTACCACCGAATTCATTGGTCTATCACAAAAGTGAAATTAAAGTACGGACGAATAAAGATTTTGCGGAGCCGATAAATTTTGTTATTTAAAAAGGAAAAATTAGGGAAAAAATTGCCGCAATATCATTAAAAAATGTTAAAACATAGTGGATACATGAAGAATTGGCTTCATGATATACATTGTAGAGGCATAACGCGTATTTTGTGCATTATTAATGTCATTTCTGACGCTTCAAATTTGTCCTTTTTAAACAACCTAATCAACAAACGGCTCTAATCTTTTTGATGGTACTTATTGCTTTCGATTGTCAATCAATTGGTAAAAAAGAACCATAATAATTCAATCAAAGTCCTTCAATAATTAAGTTGCTATACAATGATAATTTATCCATTTTTATTCTCATAAAATGCCTACACCAAACCAAAACCTATTTACAGAATTTTCGCCCATATCCAAAGCCCAATGGTTGGCAAAAATTGAAAAAGACTTAAAAGGTAGCCCTTTATCTGACCTCGATTGGACAGAAATACCCCCCCTCAGTATAAAACCATTTTTACATGCTGATGATTTTGATGAACAACCCACACCCATCATCTGCAGTCAAGCTGCCAATACTTGGGCAATTGGCGAAGACATTGAAGTGACCCATTTTGGCACTGCCAACAAACAAACTCTTGCTGCATTGATGGCAGGTGTGAATGCTCCGCGCTTTGTTTTTGATAAATATCTCACACAAAGCCAACTCTCCATGTTGTTAAAAAACATTGAATTGGACTATATTTCGACACATTTTCAAGCAAAAAACGACAATCTTTCACCACTTCCTTTTTTAATGAATATTAAAAATATCGCAGGTGAAAAAGCATCAAAAATTAAAGGAGCAGTGCATTTTGACCCTTTCGCAGTGGGTGAAAATGACATGACTTCTTTATTGGAGTTGATGGATTGGGCTTCTGAAAATTTTCCTCATTTTGCAGTCATTACAGTTAATGTAGAACGTTTTTATCAAAATACTGAGGGGGTGGTTTTGGAATTATCCAATGCTTTGATAGCTGGTGAGAATTACTTGAAACAATTGACTGACAATGGTTTATCTATAGGTAAAATCCAAAATAGTATCGCTTTTCGTTTCCAAATCGGTTCGTCTTATTTTGTTGAAATCGCTAAATTGCGTGCCTTTAAACTGCTTTGGGGCAATGTTTTGGCTGCATATAATGGCGTTCCAACCCTGCCTCGTTTGTTCGCGACGACATCGCCCCTCAAGGCGAATGATGATGTGAATATCCATAAAATTCAAGCGACAACCCAAGCCATGAGTGCTGTTATGGCAGGTATTGAGACTTTAACTGTTGCGCCGAGCGAACCAAGTAATTTTGGTCGCCGCATCGCTCGCAATGTGCAACATTTATTGTCACTGGAATCCTATTTAGACCGTGTGGCTGACCCTGCCGCGGGCAGTTATTATATCGAAAAACTGACAGAACAGTTGGCGGAAGCCGCTTGGGCTGAATTTCAAAAACAAACACACTAAAAACCATCGCTTGTGTCCGATTCACGCATAAAAGTCTTTGGTATTCGCCATCATGGTCCCGGTTCGGCTCGGACGCTGTTGAATGCGTTGGAGGCATGGCAACCCGATGCGCTGTTGATTGAAGGACCGCCTGATGCCGATAAATTGATTAAGCATGTCAACCATGAAAAATTAAAACCACCTGTTGCCGCTTTGGTTTACAATCCCAAAAATTTGCGGCAAGCGTCCTATTTTCCTTTCGCTGAATTTTCTCCTGAATGGCAAGCCATGTTGTTTGGTTTGAAGGCGGTGATTCCCATTTCATTCATGGATTTGCCGATGAGCCTTAATTTTTGTTTGCAAAACCCCGACCTTCTTGAGCAACAAACCCTTGATTTTCAAGAATTTACGGAGGCAGAAAGCCATTATACTGAGGGGGGAGATTGGAAAAAAGAAGAAATGAAAATCATTCATGACCCTTTACGTTCCTTGGCGGAATTGGCAGGTTACACAGACAGTGAACGTTGGTGGGAAGTTACTTTTGAACAAGCGGACAATCCAAATGCTGTTTTTGACATTATTTTGGAGATGATAACTGCTTTGCGAAAAGGTCTCAATCGTTCTGAATCGACAGAAACGCTGCTGCGAGAAGCATATATGCGTCAAACAATTCGTAAGACTTTAAAAACTGATGCCCAAAGGATTGCCGTCGTTTGTGGTGCATGGCATGCGCCTGTTTTGGCAGATATTGCCCAATTCAAGGAGAAAAATGACAATGATTTATTAAAAAAACTGCCAAAAGTAACAACAGAAGCGACTTGGATGGCGTGGAGTTACGAGCGTTTGGCGCGTGAAAGTGGCTACGGTGCGGGCGTCAGCAGCCCTGCGTGGTACGATTTATTGTTTTCAAAAAAACAAAATGCAACAGTACGGTGGATAACCCGCGCAGCTCGATTGTTGCGTGGCAAGGACTTGTCAGCATCAGCCGCGCACGTTGTCGAAGCTGTTCAACTCGCCGAAACGCTTGGGATACTGAGGGGTCATGACATCGCGGGTTTGGAGGAGTTGGAAGAAGCCGTGCGGACGGTCATGTGCAACGGGGCAGATGTTCAAATGAACCTCATTCGACGGAAATTGATTGTGGGTGATGTTGTGGGAAAAGTGCCGCCAGAGATTCCTCAGGTGCCTTTGCAACGTGATTTCGAGGCTTCAGTAAAGACCGCGCGTTTGACTAAAGAATATGCAACCTCAGAAGCGGTGACAAAAGAATTGGATTTGCGTAAGCCTAATCCATTGATTGCCAGTCATTTATTGCACCGTTTGGCTTTGCTCAATATTCCTTGGGGCAAACCTATGAAAGGTTCGCGATACAAGTTAGGTTCGTTTAAAGAAACGTGGAAATTGCACTGGCGACCTGACTACATTATTCGTTTGATTGAAGCGGCTCAATGGGGCAATAAAGTTGAACAAGCAGCGACAGCTTTTGTGCAAAAGCACTTAGAAACTGTAGAGAAATTGCCTGAATTGACGATTTTGGTTGAAAAAACGCTTGATGCCAACTTGCCAAAAGTGTTGCCCAAACTCATTCAACGCATGCAAACCCTCGCGGCTTTGACAGAAGATGTGGTGATTTTGATGGAAGCTTTGCCGCCGCTTGTCCGCATTTTGAAATATGGCAATGTGCGTGGAACGGATGCCGCCGCCGTTCAGTTTGTGGTTCAAGAGATTTTGCCACGTATTTTTGTCGGGTTACCGTCAGCGTGTTTGAATACGGATGATGGAGCTACGGAGTTGATTTTCAATCAGATACAGAATACTCACGTAGCATTAAATCTCTTAGGCGCACCCGTTTTTACTGAGGGGTGGTTGCGTACCTTGCGTATGGTTGCAGATTTAAAAAATAGTCATGGCAAATTGATGGGCGGCTGTACACGTATTTTATTTGATAAATCAGTTTTAAATATTTCGCAAACGTCGGTCAAAATGCGCTATGCTCTAGCACCTATGAATGAACCGACCCAATCGGCTGCATGGCTCGAAGGTTTTTTGTATGGTAGCGGACTACTTTTGATACATCATCCGACCCTTTGGCAAGTGCTCGATGAATGGGTTTCGGAAACAGATATGAGTCGTTTAGAAAATCTATTACCGTTGTTGCGGCGCACTTTTTCGCCGTTTTCAAAATCCGAAAAAGCGAAATTATATGCCTTAGCCAATCAAGAACAAAGGGGTTTTAAAGGGCAAAATAAGACCCCTCAGTATAAATATGATAAAATGCGTGCGGAAGGAGTTTTGGCGACGATAAGAGGATTTTTTTTGTATTAGGCTCTTGAATACCGTTTGTCTTAGTTGAAAAAAGTTTTACACAATTTATACTAAGGAGGTACTTCTTTCTCGAATTTGTTGTTTATTTGTGATTAAAACAATTTTTTTAAAACAAAAAATTAAAATTGTTTTAAATATTTAAATTTATTTTGAGTTTTATAAAAAAACTCAATAACCTGAATCTCAAAGAGTTAGAGTTTAAATTGAAAATAGCAACTTTTTAATAAAATCCATTAGGTTTTATGTCTTATATTATCAAATAACAATAATAATGTATTGATTTTCAATTATTTATACTAATTTTGATAATCAATTTTAAATGGTTTTTTTTTATAAAAATTATTTCAAATATACTAAATACAGATGTATTATATTGATTTTTTTTCAAATTTAGGATTTGACTTTAATGTAGATTTAGAGCCAAAAGTGCTTACTATAGGAAAAAAATCACAATTAATAGAAGAATTTAAGATTTCCACGTTCTACTATAAATGTAAGAAAAACAATAATACTAACACATCTTTTTATCTAATAACAACTGATTTAACAGTTAAAGAACTTACAGAAGTCAGAAGGTACATTTGGAATAAAAATGATGCGGATTTAATTTTCTACTATCCTCATGAGAATGCTCGGTTATACATGTACTATGCCAAGTACTCTCCTAAAGTCAGTAATGGAGATAGTTTTTTGTATTCTTTTGCTACGAAACAGAAAGATTTAGACATAATTGAAGATATTAAGCGTTGGAAATTCGATAGTGGCGTTTTTTGGTTAAAATATCATTCTTTTATTAAAAAAGCAAAATACAAAGGGATAGATAAAGAGTTAGTCTTCACATTAAATACACTCAAAGAGAACTTACATGATAATCTACTAAATCTTGTTTCAAATGGAGAAAAGCGAAATGAAATCGTACAGGCTTTAATTGATAGAACTTTATATATCAAATATTTAGAGGATAATCACATAATCAATTCGTATTTTTATCAACATTATTTTGGTGATAAGTCTCTTAGTTATAAGAGATTATTAGAGCAAGGTTCAGCAAAACGTATCAATGAATTGTTTAAAATTATTCATGAAATTTTCAATAATGCTTTATTTGACCAACCAACAATCGATGACCACTACCTTACGGGTAGCATTTGTAATCTCATTGCATTATCTTTTAATGGAAGCTTAATTCAGGGTCAATTAAGCCTTTTTGATTTTCAGTTTGACATATTACCTGTTGAGTTTATAAGTTATATATATGAAATATTTTTATCTGATAAACAAAAAGAAAATGGCATATACTATACTCCCAAGAAATTAGCGCAGCTAATTGTAGATGAAGTTATTAATGAAGATAAGATAGGCTCAATTTTAGACCCTGCATGTGGCTCAGGCATGTTTCTCATTGTGGGTTATCAAAGACTTTTGGAAATTTCTCAAAAACAAGGTTTAGAGCCAAAAAATAATCTTGATAAGATAAAATATAGAATTCAACTCTTATCAGATAATATTTTTGGAATAGAAAAACAAGTAACTGCACAAAGATTTACTCTTTTTTCTCTTTCACTACAAATATTTTCAGAAATTGATTCTGATGATATTGAAGCATTCATTTCAAAAGAATTACAAGACAATAAAAAAATTGATTTATTTTCTCAACATTCTTTTTTTGATAATATTAAGCGCGAAAATACTCTCAATATAACAGAAGTACCTTTTGAAGGCAAACAGTTTAGCTATGTAATTGGAAACCCTCCTTTTTTTGAAATTCCTAATACTGAAGAGTTCAATCATGAAATTACATTTTTGGACTCTTACCAAGTTAAGATACCTAGTTTAAAAAGTGTAGTAGCAACGAAAATTGTAGGTAATCATCAAATATCACAATGCTTTTTGATAAAAATTAAGGATTGGAGCAACGAGAGTACAAAATTTGGCTTTGTTTCAAATAGTTCAAATTTTGATAACGATAACTCAAAAGAGTTTCAAGGATATTTCTATTCAAATTATGGTATTGAAAAAATATATGAACTATCAAGAGTAAAGAAAATACTATTTGAAAAAGCACAAGAGAGCGTTTTAGCAATCATTTTTAACAATAAAAATACTAATAAAACAATAGAATACTATCCTGTAGAATTAGGGTTGTTTTCAGAGAAACCTTTTGAATTATTAATTCTCCAAGAGGATGATATGATTGAAATTGAGCAAGAAAAACTTATTACCCAGGAGTTGAAATTAAGAGATTATTTAGTTGGGAATGAATATGATAGGATTTTAGTCTCAAAGATTGGGACAAATTCTAAATTGGAAGAATACTCATATGCTATCCATAGAGGTTTTGAAATTTGGGGAGAAGATGCAAGGGTAAAAGAATTTAATATTTCTGATAATGCATGGAAAAGGTTAGATAGCAATCAAAAAGTACATTATTTAAACATATTTATTAATAAATATTTTAGTTCAATTTATTCTGAACATTTTAATAAACCCTATATTAAACCTGCTAATTTGCAACCATTTAGGAAGTTGATATCGAATCAATACATAAATAGTATTGAAAATTTTCATAGGCCAAGAAGAGATAGAGATATTTATTTAGGTAAGAAGCTAATTTTCACTCGAATTGGCAGCAAATTAAACTGTGTTTATTCACAAGAAGATGATTATTTTGATTTTTCAATTTATACATTCAAATTAAAAGAGGAAAATAAGTATTACCTCTTTCAAGCCTTACTAAATTCTCAACTTATTCAATTTTATTTAGATCTCTATCATAGAAAAAGAGTATTTGATTCTTTTCCCAGAATAGGTAATAGTGATATTTTAAAAGTACCAATTCCTACGGATTTAGATGAAGATTTGGTTAGCCAAATCTCTGAAATTAGTAAAAACCTTACGGAAAGTAAATATGAATATTCAGAAAAGGAGACAAAGCTAAATGAGCTTATTTTTGATTTATATGAGCTATCTTATTGGGAAAAACAAAGAATTAGAGATTATTTTTCGCCAAAATTAAGGATATTAAGGAAAGGTAATATTTTAGATGATTATAAATCTGTCTTGAAAAATCTAATTGGTTTTTATAGCAAAAATCAAATTGATATAGAAACAACCTCAACAAATTTTAATCTTATTGTCGTCAAAATATCGCTTAACATAAACAATCCAAATGTTCCTAACTCTATAAAAACAAAAATGTATATACTCAATGAAATTTTTAATCAAAACCCCAATAGCAGTTTCTTAGCTTGTCAAGAAAAGGTATATGGCAAAGACTATTTATATATCATTAAAGAAAATTATAATGCTAACTGGACAAAGACAAAAGCCTTTGAAGATGCACAAGATATTTTAAAACATCTAATGATTCATAACAATGGAGAGAGAGTATATTAAAATTAAAAAACCATCTCCATTACCAAGTTATACTCATTATTTGAAAGAATTAAACGATGGCGAATGGAAAAATTGGATTTTCTATCATTTACTACAATTTTATCGATTGTATGATAATATAGAATTACAACATAAAATTGAAAATGAGAGAAAGAAGACTAATCCAAGAATTGAAAGGGAAATAGCAAAATACATTAGATTGTGGTTGGCAAATGACATGGAATTTGACAGTCATTTTCAAGCAAGTGGAGAAAAAACTAATGATGAGAAAATTGAAGGCAATTATGATATAACGATTACAAACACTTACTGGAGAAATAAAGATTTTTATTTTGAATGCAAAAATTTAGATGGAAGTAAAGATTTAACAGATAAATATGTTTATTATAATACCTACAAAAAAAATGTAGTAGGGGAAAGTGTTTTTGATGGAGGCGTAATTCGTTATTTCAATGGCAAATATGCTCAAAAAATGGATTTTGGAGGTATGATTGGTTTTGTATTAAGTGGTGAAGTAATAAATATCAAAAATGAAATAGTCCAGAGGTTGAATAATAAATTTCATATAACCCCTGAAGGAGATTTACTAAACGTCTTAGAAAATTCAATCGAAGAGAATGATTTTACTTTCGATAGTTATCATAAAAGGCTTGGTTCAGAATTTATATTGCATCATTTATTATTTAATTTAGCTTGATTTTCGCTGGCGAAAGGTCTAAATTGTTAGGGAGTTTATTAAATATTCCAAATTTTAAAACGACAAAGGCACTTATTTCACAAAATTACAAATGACCTTTTTGTATAAATATTTTTTATATTTAAGGGTATTCAAACAACTCACCCCTTCAGTATACTTACGATAAACAAAGAGCGGAAGGGGTTTTAACAAAAGTGAGAGGGTTTTTGACCAATGCAACCCATAATTAAAAACTTAGTCAAAAAAATTATCGTGATTTTCCGAAGTCTTGCACCCAATAAGTCGCCATATATGCCGCACCCAATTCTGTAAAATTGGCACTCATCATATTTTTGCAATGACCGCTACTTTTTACCCAACCGTCAATAACACTCGGTACAGATGAGTAGCCTTTTGCAATATTTTCGCCTAAAGCTGACCACACATAGCCTGCATCGTTCGCTCTTTTTGCAATATCGCTGCCATCGCTTCCTATATGATTAAAAAAATTGTTTTTTGACATATCATTTGCATGACGTTTGGCAGCATTTTCTAAAAGGGTATTCCACTTTACAGCCGCGACAAGCGGCATTTGAACGCCATCACATTTGCAACCTTTGGTTCGCAACGCATTGACATAACCGAGCATATCTGTTTGGAAATTGCCTGTCAAGTTAGGAAAAAAGGAAGTATTTGTTGTCCCATTGCCCAAATCTGTTGGGGTATCTACGGGTATTTCTACCTTCGTACAAGCACCGACAAACAGGAGGAACATAAACATAAGTTTGCGCATAATATTTTATTTTACTTAAATCAGTTTAATTGTTTGGCTCTTTGACAATTTTAGCGGTAATTTTGTAAAATGGAAAAAGAGCTATATGAACAAATGATAAATCTCCTTCATCTAAAAGTAGATAGA
>JAYTUQ010000486.1:0-93330 GCA_043744455.1 Saprospiraceae bacterium
GATTCACCTTTAATATGACTAATTTTGAACACTTTAGAGCAAGATGTTTTGCGTTCAAAAATTAGTTGCCGCTAAAATTGTCACAGAGCCAAAAAAAATTTAATCATGCAAAATTCACAAAAAGCTGAAAAGCCTACTTTTACAATGGTTATGCAATCGCACATACCTACAACCCTTTCAGAACTGCTATTCGTTGACCAAGATGGCAACGTTTACAGCTACTCCAAGTTCAGCGAATTAATTGACTACATGAGGTCAATAGGTCACGCCATTGAGTTGGCAATTGACCAAAATCAAAAACAAATTCTTATGTACGTTGGTGTGGTGCATCGTAAAATTGTGCGAATTGCCATTCGACCAAGTGCAGTGATAACAGGTGCGCCAATCATTCTGAAAGAAACAACGTTCATGGACGTAAACCATGTGTACCAAAATAGCATGAACTAACCTTTCTCCACCTTTTTATCCAAACAAATTAATAAAATTTTCTCATAACATAATAATATTCAAAATGAAGAATATCTTAATTTCAGTAGCAGCAATAGCAATCAGTTTTTCAGCCCAAGCGCAAGGTTCGGTCAAACGTGTTGACAACATAGACGAAGTAGGCGCAATAACCTTTAAGCAGCAATGTGACGGGTTGCCGAACCGTATCATTCAAATTCGTGAAAAAAACGGAAATGGTAATGTCATTCCTTTAAACATTGTTGCGTCATGCAACAACGAAAAAGGTAAAAGTACCATTGCCACCGCTGAATCTCTTTTCAGAATAGAAAAGTTACCAATAGCTACCGATGGTAGCGAACAGGTATTCATTTTTACGGGAAATCATAGACCCCTTAGAATTTATGCTGCGCCATACGAATTTGTAGTTGAGCCAAATCAGACAGTTGTGATAGAGGTTGTCAAAATGTTCAATCAGAACATGGTGGACGAACGGCATGGACATTAGTAATTTTTGTTTTAAATAGTTTGGTGGGCAGTTCCGATACTGCCTACTTTTTTTCTTTTCTTTTTAGGGACTTAACAAAGATAACGCTATGAATAACAACAATCAATTTTCAGTTTTACAAGGCTTAGTAGTGCTTATGGTGCTACTACTTGCCTATGTAGGTTTCAATTTTCAAAGCATCGTGGTAAGCGGCATAGGTTTTATGCTGCCCCACGCTTGGCTTTTTATTGCTTGTTTGTTGGTCGGTGGCGTTCTCACCGTCAAAACCTTTTTTAAGGTTGAGATACAACAAACAGAAAACGAACAACAACTACCACAAAAACAAATGAAAGTTGTAAGAGATGAAAAAAATGAACAAGATTCAGTAGAACAAGTATTCACTTTGAAACAAATTGAAGTTCTCAAAGAACTTCTTAAAAATACACACCACAATGAATCTTAAAAACTCTTTGCAGCTAATAAAATCGGGCTTTCGCCTTATGCCACGCCTGATTGTCAACTTTGTCGCCAACAAATTAAAAAATGGCGGACATCGGATTGACTTCAATCTCAATTTGTCATTGTTCATTGAAATACCCTCCATGAGCAACGGCATTGAAGCCCTCAATAAAATTGCCGTTGGGATTTGCGAAAGTCTGGGTCGAAAAACAGAAAAGGATAAGTCCATCGCAAGGACTATCCTTTTGGTGTTGACGGTTGGCTTAATCGTCTGGGCGGTCAACAATATTTTTGTACTTTTTAAAATGATTTTCCAATGAACAAAGTAACTGTAAAAATCGTCAATAATATTTCCCCCTTTCATTGGGTGGTTATAGGCAGTTTGATAGTTGTCTTATTCTGTTATCGGTTATACACTCAAAATGTGGTGAAGTTCAAAACATTTCAGTACGAAATGGTGGATGGTAAACCTGTTGTGGTTCAAGACCCCTCATTAAATACCGTAAAAAAAAAACTGAAATAACGGAAAATAAAGATACCGATACCGAAAGAGGTATTGACTTTTCATTTCTCAAAAACAATGTTGATGAAGTGAAACCCGCAACGGTGGAACAAATTAACAAAGTCGTGACCCCCTCAGTACGGCAAAGGTTTATTGAAACCTACGCCCCTATTGCCGTGGAGGAACAAAATCGCACGGGTGTCCCTGCGTCCATCACAATGGCGCAAGCGATAATTGAGGGCAAATGCGGATTGTCCACCTTAGCACGAAAAGCCAATAACCATTTTGGCATAAAGTGTTTCCGTAAAAATTGTCCGAATGGACATTGTGTTGTTCATAAGGACGATACGCCAACGGATAGATTCAAGACATTCACCACGGCTGAATCTTCATTCGTTTTTCACTCAAACTTGTTGGTCAAAACCTACAAACCTTTGACCAATGGTAGTAAAAACTACCAAGTTTGGGTAAATGTTCTTGACAAACTTGGGTATGCTACGGATCCCCAATACGGGGCAAAACTCAAAAAAATTATTAAAAGTTACGGATTAGACATTTTAGACAAAATGCCTGACATGTAACTTATAACTTAGACATTATCGAAATTAGACATTTAGACATTTTAAAGTTAGACATTTAGACATTTTTCAGATACAGTAAAATTTAGACATTTTAAAGTTAGACATTTAGACATTTTTCAGATACAGTAAAATTTAGACATCTTTGAACATGACAGCAATTAAATTAGACATTCCATTAAAAATCAATGGTCAAGCCTTAGCGGTTGAGTTAAATAGAGATTATTTAGCCGTTCAAAAGAAATTTGACCGTACAATTCGAGGCGTTTATATTGGTTGTGATTTGCCCTATGGCATAAAACCATTGATGGTTCAGCAAATCGTTGCTGTATGTCAATCTTATAATGCCTACGATGTGATAGAGAAATACGGTTTGTCTGATGTCCAATTGGATAAAGTGGCAAATGTCCAAATGTCTAATGTCGAGTTAGATAAAATGTCTAAAAATGGACATTCGACAAACGGACAAATTAGACAATTAGACATGTCTAAAAATGTCGAATTAGACAATGCGGAAAATGTCGAAATGTCTAAAAACGACATGTCTAAAAATGTCGAAATTAGACAATTAGACATGTCGAAAAATAGACAATTAGACATGTCTAAAAATGTCCAAATGTCTAAAAATGTCCAAATGTCTAATGTGCCAAATGTCGAATTAGACAAAGAGCGTGAAAAGGCAATTAAAGATGCTCAACGCCAAATCCAAAGTCTTGCAACTGAAAAGAGGGCAATGGAAATGCAACTGGTGGATATACAGGCAGAATTAGATAAATTGAAAAATGACAATGAAAGATTGTCTAATTTGTCTAAGTCGGCACAACTGAATTTTGAAACAGAAAAGGGTAAGTTAGTAGAATCTGCCAATTCGACAATTCGACAATTTGAGAATGAGCGCAAAACGCTTTTGTCTAATTTTGAAAGTGAAAAAACAAAATTGAGTTCAGAATTAGACACATTGAGAACACGCTTGAACGATGTCTATTCAGACCTTAACGGTGATTTTGCAGAAGAAAGAACCGAACTGCTTAACGAGGTTAAAAACGCTCGTAAGGAAGCAAAAGCGGAATTTCAAGCAGAAAAGGAAAGTTTGTTGTCCGACATGGAAATACTGAGGGGGCAACTGAATACGATACGCAATGAAATAAAAAGCGAATACCTTGAAAAAATAGAAGAACAAAATGTAATAATTAACAATCTGATAGTAAGCAATGAGAACCTCACGGATAAACTAAGGAACGAATTTCAGTTGGAAAAAGATGAATGGTTGAAAAAGTTGAAAGAAACCGAGAACAACAACTGGAAAAAACGCTTTGAAGAAGCCCAACGGCGCATAAAGATTTTGACACACACAAAACCACATTTCTTTGAAAAGGAAAGCACCATTTTTAAATTTTTGGTCGGCATGATGGTGTTTTCAGCCTTTTTATTCAGCTTGTTTATCACCAAAATATTTGAGTTGTCAGGTCATGCAGAACAAGTACCATATTTGCCTTATGTGTCATTTGGTGTGGCTTGTCTGATAGAAGGTTTTGGATTGATATTGACCCTTAACACACCAAAAGACGATTGGGGTAATTACAACCTCAATTATTTGGCAGCATTTGAAGTAGGTGTCGGTATAACAGAATTGTATGTTATGTTCAAACCGTTGTTTTATTCTAAAATACCAATAGATTATGCAGACTATACAATCATGTTTTTAGCTTGTGTGTTTTTGCCATTTATCAAATTTACATTTGGCAAAATCTTTCTAAACAAGAAACAAGATAGAGAAAACCAAAGTGAATTTACAGATATACCGCTTACAGAATGAAACAACTAAAAATGCTACTACTTTTCGCATTGCTTTTGACTGCCATCGAGTGTTGTCAAAAAGCGGTGCGACAAGTACCCCCTCAGTATAAACATAAACTTGTCACAATTAAAAAATAAAAACAATGCCAATCATTAAAAGTTTAGGAGACATAGATGCTGTAAAATCAGCCTTTGAAGGGATTGTAACCCTTGACCATGCGTTCGATAACCTCGCAACGGGCGAATTAGTTATCACCAAAAAAAATGAAAAAGGGTATCAAGAAACCTTTTACAAATTTGATTATAACTTGACGTATGGCGTATGCTCGGTGCTTACAGATAGATTGAATACAATGTCTTTTCCCGAAAGAAGCCAAAAAGACACTATGCGAATCGTGCTTTATGCTTGCATTTGACATACCCCCTCAGTATAAACATAAACTTGTCACAATAAAAAAACTTTAATTATGAACTTTGAAATTAATAATTTAATCGCAAATGCTAAAATCAGTCAAGCAATTGACACAGCAATTCAGTTGTATCCCAAGAAACATAATGAGTTGATTCTACTGAAATCACGATACAGTGCTTTGTCTTGGAAAAGGAATTTAGGTCAATTGACCTATTCAGAGGATAATACGATGACTGCTCAAATTACGTCCTCATTATTCGTAATTTGTGACGGTAACGACGATGAGTACGATGTATCTCCTAAAACGGCTCATAAAAGAGAGGTTAGTTTTAATTATGCCATTACACCTGATGCGCTCATATCACGACTTGAGAAAGTGAGTGAAAGTTGCCAACGGCGTAATCGTTCAATAGGGGATGCTGCTGAAACGGTTGTTGATGAACTGATTGAGTATAAGCGTAAAAAGAGGCAGTCTCCTACCTATGACAAGGAAAGTGAAGGGTTGAAAGTCTTTTCCAACAAAGTCCTTGATATTGAGTCAGAGTTCAAAAACGCTGAACGGAAAAAAGAAATCAACACGGCTGAAAAAATAGCTAACGAACTTGATGGCGACCTCACCAAAGAAAAGATTATTAAAGCCTACGGATGGGCTCAGTCCAAAGGCTATCAAAATAGCTTTATTAATTTACAACTAAACAACCCTATTTTGTCACTTGATGCACTTGAAGATTGTGCAGATATGCTTGACAATTTCGCACGGACATTATAAAAAATAAAAATTTGTAAATGGAAAAAATCATTCTTTTTCAAGAAAAACAAGTGCGCCGTGTGTGGCACGACGACCAATGGTACTTTTCGGTGGTGGACGTTATTGAAATATTGACAGACAGCACAAAACCGTCTAACTATTGGGATACCATGAAACGGCGTGAAAATCAACTTTCCACAATTTGCGGAAAGTTCAAATTTTTAGCTGCCGATGGTAAAATGCGCTCAACCGATTGCGCCCATACTGAGGGGTTACTCCGTATCATCATGTCCGTGCCATCGCCTAAAGCCGAACCTTTTAAATTGTGGTTGGCACAAGTGGGCAAAGAACGGATTGACGAAATCAATGATCCTGGTTTAGCATTGGATAGAGTAGGGGAGTTGTACCGTGCCAAAGGTTATCCAGAAGAATGGATAACAACACGGCTGAAAAGTCTCGAAATCCGTAAGGAACTAACCGACGAATGGAAAAGCAGGGGTGTCAAAGAAGGACATGAATATTCGATTCTAACCGCCGAAATTGCCAAAGCGACATTTGGGGTCATGCCAAGCGAACACGCCACCTTAAAAGGGCTGCAAAAGCAAAATCTACGTGATCACATGACCAACTTAGAATTGATTTTCGTAGCGTTGGGCGAAGCCTCAACAACGGAAATTGCCAAAGTGAGAGATGCACAAGGCTTCAACGAAAACCACGAAGCCGCCATCAGAGGTGGCACTATTGCGGGTAACGCACGTCGAAACCTCGAAGCCGAATCAGGCAATAAAGTGGTGACAAGTTCTAATTTCTTAGAACTGCCACAAACACAAAAAGACATCGAGTAATTCAAATATTCATTAACCTAAATAAAAAATATTTATATTGTTAGTAATAGGTCGGCATTTGGAGTTTTGCCGACATTTAGTTAAACCGTTGTAGCGTGCTGCAACGGTTTTTTTTTGTTTATGAGCAAAAAAAACGGCTGCAAAGGTGTTTCTCCTTTACAGCCGTTCACTTTTAATCAAACAAAGAAAACGAACTTTTACAACTTAATAAAGCATTTTACAGCGCATTCATTTCAGCGGCAACAATCTGACGCGCATTGGGCAAATATTCGTAATACGGTGGACTACTTGCCGCATTGGCACACTCTGGCACCGTTGCCAACTCACACAAGTTGAAAACACATGCACGAAGTTTGTCGCGTGTTTCGGTTGTACTTGACCCGAAATAACTTTTCGATACCACGTTTTCAGCATTGACAAGTTCCGCAATGGCTTTTTCTACTTTTGCCATCGGCACACCCGCAGGTATCTGGACCGCAAACAAAGCGACATCATGTACGCTCGTTGTGGCTGCATCGCCTTGTGCAATGCCCAAGCGGAATTGCGTTTGCTTTTCGGTGGCTAAATCAACGGGTGGATAGCTATCCATCGCAATTTGATTGTAGTCTAATCCCCCTAAAAACAAATTAGCACGTTTAGCCCGGTACGTGTCTGTTTTGACCGCTTTGACAGCCGTTTTCAAAAAGGTTGCTTTTACAGCTTCCATGCTTTTTTGTGCTAACAATGCTGCTTCAATTGCGGCATTTTCTTCGCTGTGTGGGTCAATCGGTGCGCCTGTTCCGACGACTTCTAATGGATTCTGGTCTCCCATGTTTTCTTACTTTTTTTAATTAAAAAATATAAATTGAACATATCTCGCCGAAGCGATTTCTTTACGCTATACCCCTCAGTATAGCATGATACCGTCTTTTGCGATAGTTATAACTTCGCTAAAATCGTCCTTGAAAGTAGTGAAGTCAATACTTCTTACTTTTTCTATTTCTGTTATAAAAAATTGACCTATACCAACATGTATGTGCTTGTTTTTGATGGGTAAGCCTGTTTTTCGAGAATAGCACACGCCAAGCGTTTCGTAGTTGTCAATCACATGACGTATCGCTTTCCATTTCCTTCTTTTGAGTTGTTCGGGCAGAGGATTAATAGGGTATCTGATATTACCATTGTCATCAACCCATGCGCCATCGGCGTTGAGTTCGTAAAATCTAAGATGGAATTGTGGGCTGAAGGGTTGGAAACTCAAATTGAGTTTGATGTACGCAAAGCCTGTTTCTGCGGTGTATTTGGCAACAAGTTCGTAATGGTAACGACCAATCTTATCCCCTGAACAATATGAAAAAGCAACTTGACAATCCAGTAATTCCATGCGATTTTTAAAAAAAATTAAGTTTTCTGAAAATACTCCTACTTAACAGTAGTATATGTATGTAAAATGGTACTGAAATCATCGCCTTTTGGGTATGTATTACGAACAATTGAATATAAAGTTTTGATATTAATGAGCGATTTTTGCGTAAAACACAAAAACGTTCAAATAATATGGTCATATCCGACGAAAATTGGGAACTGCAAGAATCAGAACCTATAGACACAAAAACTGAAACCCATGAACACCCATCGTCCTATACTGCGGACGATGGTGTGTTACCCATAATTTATGATTCGACATGGCAGTACAATACGACTGACGATGAAATCGAACATGAACTTGACCTTTCCGACTTAGATGAAATTTACCAAAGCGAAGATTTTGACCGATTACACCCACACTTGAAAAATGGGTCGCTTGTGGTACTTCCAAAGGCACAACTCATGTTGCTCATGGCACACATGCGCGACAACATGATACTGCTCAATGGTTTGGACACATTAGCTGAAGCCATCAAGCCTGTGATTGAACAAAGTGTTGAGGGTCAAGCAATGGTAGATTTTTTGCTCAAAAACGCCAAACTGTTTTCGGGTGAAGAAATCGGGGCGGTGGACATGATGCGTCTGGCGGGTGGTTTGCCATCGCTTTTTAAGCACGTCAAGGCTTTAATGGCAAAAATCAATATGGACATTTTCAAAAACAATGAAGATTTCTATACCGATTTCGTGGCGGTGCTGCAACGGAACAATAGCCCATTTTTGAAAACCATTGGCACGTTTACAAATGGCGTTAAGCAGCTAAAAGAATGATATTCAATTACTTAAATTTTTTATAATTATGGAAAAATCATTTAAAGGTATGGTCAATAATATGTTCAACACCATCCTTGCAAAACTTCGTCAACTCAAAGCAAAACTCTTACCACCTTCTGATAAAACGGGTGAGCCAAGCAACGAGGTTTTGGGCAAAGAGTATTACATCGAAAATCGAGTTAGGCAACGCACGGGTCATGTCAAAGCAAATAGCCATCCTCAATTCGTCGAGTATGTCCACGGCACTTTGAATAGTTACCGCAATGTGTTGACCCTTCAAGAATTTTATAAACGGCTTTATAAGCATCAAATGAGCCTTGCAGCAAATAAAGTCTGACAACAATCTTTTTGTTTCAAACTAAACACAAAAACTTTTAACACAAAAACTAATGGCTGAAAGACCTTCTTGGCTTCAAGAATTGGGGCTTATGAATGAGCAAAAGGAAAAAATGGGTAAACGCTTGGGTGCGTTGCCATCCTACGATGCCCCAGAGCCTTTTGAGACGCGTGTCAATAATGGCAATGTCAATTTGCCCAACGATGTGCCAGATTTAGCGGATACGATGGACGATACTGAGGGGGTGACGGAAAACCCAAAACCCAATGGTGTCACAGTTGACGATACAGCGGACGTAAGCGACAATGAAGCCATGTCCGATTCAATGCCTTCTTCATCGCCATCGGCGGCACAGGTGCAAAAACTGAATGAGATTACGGCAAAAGAGTTGGTCAAAAATTACAGCGTGTTCGTCAATGGCTTGTCGCTTGAGGGGTTTGAGTGGAAAAACAAAGACAACGCAACCAACCTCATCAATCAAAGGGCTGCTTTGCGGTTGCATCTACGAGAGAAAGCGACTGAGACCATGCCTGATGAGCAAATTGCGATTCACAAACGCATTGATGAAATCACGACCATTCTTGAAAAATTTAAAGATCAACGAGACTACTTAGACGAAAGTACCAAACTGACACCCGAAAAACAGGAAGAAGCCGCAAGGCTACTTGCTGAAATTTGGAAAGTCAAGCAAATCGAAGTAAGTCCGTGGTGGGGGCTTATCATCATTGCGTGTGCGCCGATTGTCAATGCCTTACTCATTATCTTTTTGGACGGAAAAAGATTCAAGTTGGGGGGGGCTTAAACATGGCAGACTTATCGAAAAAAGAACTGGACCTGATTAAGAAGTTGACCAACGGATTGGTGCGCAAACAAGGGCGTGATTATGCCAATGTTGCCATCGTAGGCAAACGGAGGCGCGGAAAGTCAACATTGGCAAGGATTCAGATAGAAGTCATTTACGACGAATTTAAACAAGCCAAGCGCAAGCGCAAAGTTTTGATTATTGACCAAGCAGGGGCAATGGCTTTTGAGGATATTCCCGCCTTTGCATCCATTGAAGCATTAGAGAGAAATCTAAGGTTGAAACAAGACGATGCGGCAAAATGGACGGATGGTATTCGCAAAATGAACGCCCAAAATGTCGAAGATTTTGAACGCTTGTTTGGCGTATTGACCAAGTATTTCAGAAACGGTATCATCGTGTGGGACGAAGCAAATTTGTATCTCGTAACCAATGGTGCTTTACCACCGTGGCAAATGCCCATATTTTCCACCAATGGCAATCTGGGCATTGACAATTATATCCTTTTGCACCGCTTAGGCGACATACCCCTAAAACTGAGGGGGCATTTTGACCACTATTGCTATTTCGCAACGGAAGACGCTTTTAAGTCACCCAACGACTTAGCGAAAAATGCCTTTCCTGGACCACACGATGCTTTCTTTGAAATGATACAACGTGTCCGAAAAGTTATCATGCCCGAAGAAAGCCCAATTAAGTATTACGAATGGTTTGTAACCAATTGATGTAAAAACATGAACATACAAGAAAATGTCGAAAATACCGTAGAACGCCGCGTCATTGTGCGGCATGGTGTCGTCTTGAAATCCGACCTACGTTTGTCCGTACAAGCAAGGAGTATGAAGGTACTGAGGGCGGATATTGAGCAATTGACGACCAACGCTCAAGAAGCCAAAAAAGAATACACAGACTTTGAAAAAAAGCATCACGTTTCTCGTGATTTTGCCATTCGGCTCATTCGCCACATTTTTGGCGACTGCAAAATTATACTGACCACGGAAGACTGAAAAAAGATATTTCAACCATCGCCGCTATGATGTTTTGAATTTTGTTTTAAGGATGATTAATTAAGTTTTTTGATTTAAAGCCGTTCTATTTTTATATATGAACGGCTTTTTTTTCCTAATTTTAACGCAAAATGTTTGGTAGATATTAGCTTTAGTTTTTTAAGATTTGATGAAAATGGAATGGAAAAAAAATAAATATTTCAGACAAGCAGTTGAAAATCTTGGCATTAAAAATATTATCGAAAAATCAAAATCTATTGATGATTTGAATAAAGTAATTGATAAATGGCAAATTTATCTCGAAAAAGCTACACATAGCTTAGATGTTCAAAAACAAAATCTAAAAATCTGCCCTACAAATATTGAAGTTCTTAAATCTCAAATACAGGAATTACAAAAAATTTCACTTGAACCATCTATAAAATATCATTCAATAAAACGTGATATGGTCGCAGATAGAATTGATTTATTGAAGGACAAATTGTTTGACAATCAAGAATCTTTGATAAATGCAGAAAGACATATTTTCGCTTTAAAAGAAATGGTAGAAAATACTAATGGAATGATTGAACTCTTACTACAAGTAGAGCAACAAATGAAAATAGAAAGGCTTAAAGACCTCAATAAAAATAAAAATTATCAATATTATCATGTTTAATTAATATGCTAAATACCATTATTTGTGGAAAAAACCTCGAAATACTGAGGGGGTATCCCGACAACCATTTTCATGCCGTTGTGACCGATTCACCTTACGGATTGGGCAAACAGCCCGATGCCGCTAAAATGCTGCAAGCGTGGCTCACCGATGGCTACTATGAAGTGAAAGGCAGCGGCTTTATGGGCAAGAAGTGGGATGCCTTTGTACCACAGCCTTTGTTCTGGAAAGAGGTGATGCGTGTCTTAAAGCCCGGCGGTCACGTTTTGAGTTTTTTCGGCACGCGCACACAAGACTTGGGCGTATTGGCTATGCGTTTGGCAGGGTTTGAGATTCGAGATAGTTTGATGTGGGTGTATGGGAGTGGCTTCCCTAAAAGTTTGGATATTGGAAAGACAATTGATAAACGGTTGGGTGTAAAAAGCACCGTTATCGGTAACAGTATCACCAAGTCTCGAAAGATGAATGGTGGGAAATACAATGGTGAAAGGCTTTATGAAGCAGACTTCATACAACTGACGCGACCAAATTCGGATGCTGCAAAGCTATACGAAGGTTACGGCACAGCCCTAAAACCCGCACATGAACCGATTGTGTTGGCACGTAAACCCCTCGTTGGTACGGTTGCCGATAATGTGTTGGTGCATGGTTGCGGCGGTCTGAATTTGGCGGCGTGTCGGATTGGCTCTAATCAACTTAGCGCAAAAGGACGTTTCCCTGCCAATTTTCTTCTGGACGAATACGCTGCAATGAAACTGGATGAACAAGCACCCAAAACAGGGGCGTTCGCAAAAGTGAAAAGCGGACAAAATGGACAAAGTAGGGGTATTTTTGGCGATTATGTTGAAAAGGGTGATGATGGCGCAACGTTTTACGATGATGGACTGCAAGGTGCAAGCCGTTTCTTTTACGTTGCCAAAGCATCGAAAAAAGAACGTGAAGCGGGACTGATAGCAACTGAAGGCTCAAACGGAAAACGGTTGAACATTCACCCAACCGTCAAACCTATCAAACTGATGCAATATCTTGTCCGTTTGGTTACGCCCATTGGTGGTATTGTTCTGGACCCTTTTTGTGGGTCTGGTTCAACCCTTTGCGCGGCGGCAATGGAAGGGTTTTCGTATGTGGGTATTGAGCAAGACCATGCTTTTGTTGAAATATCAAAAGGACGGGTGAATCATTGGGCAACAAAAAAGCCAAAAGCAGCGTAAAAAAGCAGTAAAATGAGGTGAAATGAGAATAAAAAGGGGTGAACCAGCGCAATATGAACTGCGCTATCATGAAGATTTTGGGTTGTTCCAAATAGTTGAAATGGGGCAAACTCCAGGATCACACGAAATGGACTATCTGCAAGTCGGTGGTTGCGAAAATGTGCAAGAACTTGTATTATTTGTCCGCGAAATGAATTTAATGACAATCGGTTATAGAACCCATTTGTCGCTCAATCGAGTTATTGGAGAGTTTGAACATGAAACACCTTTCAACTTAAAAATATTTCTGAATCAAAAAGTAAAGCAATGACAAGAGAACAACGAATTGAATATTTACGCATAGCATTAGGTATTCAGCAAATTCACGCCACGGAAGAAACCGTGGATAGGCTGATAGAAACCTACGAGGTACTATTAGAAAAAAGAGGTGATTTTACTGTAAGGGATGCGTCCAATATCCAAGCAGCTATGGATAAAAAATACGCTGACATGAACGCTATTTCTCAACCACAACCATACGTAAACTATGACTGAAGAAACGACTAATCCAGAAGAAACAGAAATCATTGCGACACAGCAATATACCATTACCGTCAAACTCCATGCAGATGGCACATCCTCAATGACACGCACCAATGAGGGTTTTACGCCGCTTGAACTGATGGGTTTGGCTGACTTCATTGCGCTTGAGATAAGAGAACAAATTATGGGACGCATTTTGCCAGATGTTATCAAAAGACAAGTAAAAGTTTAAAAAATGAGTTGGATTTCTGTCAAAGACAAATTGCCCGAAAAAGGATTGTCTGTTTTAATCTGTAATTCAGAAGACCGTATGTGCATTGCCTACTTAGACGAAATCGGAGATTGGATTACAGAATCGTTTGAGGAGGATTATGGGTATTCAGAAGATAAGGGCGAATATGCTTTTATGAAACGGATAGATATTGTACCTGTGTGTTGGTGTTATTTGCCATTGCCACCTTATGATTTATTTTCTTAAAATTGTCGCCGATGGTCACATATCGGAAATTAGCTATCATAAAATATATCAATTATGTCTCATTGGAATCATCGCGTTATAAAAAAAGTTGTAGATGGTGAAGAAATTTATTCTATCCATGAGGTTTACTATGACCAAGATGGAAAATTACGCACATATACTGAACAACCGATAGGTGTCGTAAGCGAAACCTTAAAAGGGGCTAAATGGGTTTTGAATAGAATGTTGGCGGCACTTAAAAAACCTATTTTGTTGGAATCTGATTTTCCCAATTCAAGTAACCTATCTTAATGTTATCATGGAAAAATTAGGCAAAGTCATTCAAGAAATTAGGCGTAGCAAATACATTTCCCAAAGGAAATTGGCAAATATGCTCGACGTGGAGTTTTCCCTAATCTCACAGATAGAGAACAATAGGGTAGCGTATGAGCGTCGAATGGTGACAAGAATAGCCTATGCGCTTGATGTGCCACCGATTGTTTTGGAAACCATATACGATTTACTCAATACTCCCCTCTTAGATATGAAAACATTGAAAAAAGTTGAAATAGTACCAATTTTTGTTGAAACGATACCACCTATTGAAGATATGAAAGAGGGTGAGGTTTACATTTCTGAACAATATCAAATCTCTATTCATTTGTGTCTATGTGGCTGCAAAAATCAAACTGTTTTGCCATTGAACAAAAACGGATGGCATCTGATAAAAGAAAAGGGTAATAAGGTTTCGTTTACCCCCTCAGTAGGGAACTTCAATTTTGATTGCAAGTCTCACTACATCATTACGAAAAGCGTTGCAAATTTCGTTTGATGTAGTCGCTGTTAATTGTCGCACATAATAACTACAATAAAAAGAATGGAACTTGACTACTTAGACTTAGAAATTTGTAAAGACATTTCAGCTATCCTCACGGAATACGGATGGGAACTCATAGAGGGCAATGACAAAGCAGCCCACTATCAAAAAAAAGACAAAGGTGACGTGTTTAATTTTTTCTATGTCATCAAAAAATTGGACGATATGGACATCATTGAGTATTGCACCGTGGTGAATAATATTCTTTTGGGTGGTAAGCCACACAAACTACTTGCTTCGATGTTTGTGCGCTATGCCAAAGAGGGTGAAACCTTTGTGAAGGTGGATGGTATCAGGCGCAATATGGCGATTGATTCAGTGATTAAACAAGCCAAAAAAGTACCCCCTCAGTATAAACCGCCTTTTTTCGTGGAACGTGTACGCCTGTGCGAACGATGCAGCAAAGAAGCCGCCGAACCAAACATCACCATTTGTAAAACTTGCGTTAAAAAGGAAGTGGACGAATTGTTTGGAACAATGTTTAGATTAGGGTAAATACCACAAGATTTCCACAAAAAACACTAACTTTGTCTTTTAATTATTTGATTTCTAACGTTTTACATTTCCACAAATGCAAGGTTCATCTATTGTAAATATTCCAAATCATTCATACAGAAGTTGTCAAAATTGCGATTTCTACGAAAAAAATATGTTTAAAAGCGGTACAAATCCGCTTTACAAGCATACTTGCAAACACCCTTTATCTGAAAAAGGCATTTTGAGTGAAGGGAACTTGAAAGATGATAAAACGCCTAATTGGTGTCCGCTTTCAAGCCGTTTAATAAGTAGTAGAAGTTCAGGAAAAACTTTTGATATGATAAACAATATTGTAGTTGCTTTAAGACAAAGCCAAATCGTTTTTTTAGCCCAAAACATTGAAAACAAAGAGCGACTTGATATAATTTTAGTGGAGTTAAAAAAAAGAGGCTTACAAAATATAGAAGTTGAACGCAAGACAAGAAAAGAGCCTTTAAGCAACGTAGAAATTATTTTTGATGAATGGCAAGAGCCTGTTGGAATAAAAAACGTTCCGCAAATTGATGTTTTTATAGGCTATCTACTGAAAATTTAAGGACATTCTTGGCTTTTTTTTCGTTGCTGAGAATAATGGGTATGTATGCAACCCAAATCGTTTTAGTATAAATCACGTTTTTAAATCATTCAAAAAATTATGGAAATAAAAGATAGAGAATCATTTATAAAAAAATTGATTCAAACGGCTATCGCTCACAAGAGTAAAGCCGATTCAACAATAACTTCAAAAATGAAAGAAGTTATTAAGGAGTTCGATGGCATCATAGCATATCATACAGAAACGGTTGAGAAAGAAAGGCATACTAATAGTGAGCAATATAAAGCAATAGAAGCATTAAGAAATGGCTATTTCACCCATTATAGCAGTGAAGGAAAAGGCATCATTTTCATAAAAGATGTCTGCAAAATACACTATAATAAAATAGCCAATACTATTACTTTAACGCTTAATTCAGGTGACAAAATAAATTTTGGAGAACAATTCTTTCCGTTGTTTCGATATATATTTAACTTTTTTCACTTTGCTTAAAAAATTCGCCATTTCATTACACCCAACAAAAAAGGCACGTCGAAAGATGTGCTTTTTTGTGGTTCATACGCCCCCTCAGTATTCTTCCTTGTGGCTGTATGGACGGTTGTAAATTATTAGGAACAGTCCATGCCTTTCCTTTTTAAAAATTCTACCCCCTCAGTATTCTTTAACTTTTAATAACTATTTTATGAAAAACCTATTGTTTATACTACTACTTGCCCCCCTAAGTGTTTGGGGTCAAAATGACTATCAGAGAGTAGAACAAAACACACGAACTTTTATTGACATAGGCAACAAAAGGCACTATGTCAATGATAAATTCAAAGTCATTCAATCAATTGAACTTTATAAAAAAGATAGTAGTAAAATTGATACAGTTTCTTTAATGCCAATTAATAAAAAGACACATAGCTATCTACACAAAACCCATTGATAAGGGAGTAAATCCAACTTATACACGTTGCCTTTTACCTCAAAAAACAGTTGTGCCTTATTGTTTTTCATAACACGCAATTGGATATTGCTTATTTCATGCGGTCTTAAATCGGGATATTGACCCCTCAATATATCCACCTGTATTTGGTGATACTTTTGAAATTCGAGCAGTACCACCGCATCTACAGCTACCACATCTAATTGATAGACCTTAACGCTTTCTATTACGGATATGAGTGCTGCCGCCAACCGCGTGGCAGCATTGTCCGCATTCATCATTTGCGTAAATGAATTGTATGAAGCATGAGTTTTGAACTCATGATAGAATTGGGCTAAATTATACCCATTCTCTGCGAGGAAATCTTTTATGTTTTTCATAAGCGTAAAGGTAAAAAAAAATAGTTGAACTATATTTAACTATTTTTGTGAAATAATTTTGCAAATGTGAAATATACTTAACTATCTTTGTTCTCAAATAAAGCACAGAAAATTAATTCAAAACTTCCCCCCATCAGTAAATCACCTTTTTCATAACCATACTACTAATTTAACAGAAATGAGAAATCTTACAATCTGGTCAGTAATGACCCTGCAACTCCTATGCCATTGTGCAAACGCAAGCGCACAAAACCACATGGCAAATACACCTAAACGAGATACGCCGTATCAGGTCAGAACCTTTGAGATTATTGACCGCGCGGTGGACGCATGGGACGCTATCTTTGAGAAAGACCGTCCAAAGGTCAAAATGGATGCCTTTAATATCGGCGTTAATACAACTTACGAAAGTCGTCAACAACATCGAGACAATTTATTACTTAGCCTAAAAAACAGAGACATACCAAAGCCTGTTAGTGAGCCTGTTCCTGTATTTGAGCAAAAGCAGCAAATGACCGTAAAAATGTTCAATGGTCGCTTTGTGAAAATAGATACACTTATTGATTCTACACAAGTTGGAAAAGAAATCGTTGAAAGCACCTTTAAGATGAATGTGATTGATACCGACGAAATAGACCCTAATTTCTTCAAAAGCAATTCATTTGTATTCAATGGTGAAGTGTATCATCGCGTATCAGAAAAAGAATTGGAAAGCGAAGAATATAAAAAGCCACGCATCAAAAAGCCTAAGTCAATTCGCCTAATTGAAGATGATACGCAACCCTTTACGCACTCCCAAACGCCTACCTCAAACGAAGATTTTGTTGATTTATACGAAGATGCAGCCCTTGATGGAGAAAGGTACGGCGTACCTTATGCCATCACTATGGCACAAGGCATATTGGAAAGCAGGGGAGGGCGTTCAGGTATGGCAATTGCGCTCAACAACTTGTTCGGTATCAAATGCAACGGCGGTAGATGCCAAAAGCAAGGCTGCAAACATGGCTACTACACAGACGACCGCACGAACGAAACCTTTGAACGTCATGCTTCCTATGAGGCTTCATTCAAACGGCACATCAAATTTTTTCTTGACAACGATAGATACAACAAATGTCTCCAATGCGGCACGAATGACATTGAATGTTGGTTGTATCGCCTCCAAAAAAGCGGTTATGCCACAGATAAGATGTATGACTACAAGTTAGCCGAAATCATAAACCGCTACAAATTGACAACAAAACCCATTCGCTACGATAGAAAAAATTTAAAATAGTATTAAAAAATAGTAAAAACATACAAAAAATGAGATTCCTTATAACCATTCTTACCGTCCTCCTCCCTTACTGCCTGTTTTCACAGATTCAATACGATTTTGTTATTAACTGCCAATCCATGTTTGCCGAACAACGATATGAAGCGTACATGAAGCTGTTTGATTCACCTTCAAAAAACGGCGTTCCCCCTGCAAGAACACGCATCAAAAAACACATTGCCATCACGGAAAACGTGACTATTTATGAGATTGGTGGCAGCACTCAATTGACCATCATTACATCATTCACGCAAAGAAGTGATACGTGCTACGGTTCAATGCAAGTCAAATTGGGAAAAAACAATGTGTTCCAGACGCAAGGCTACAATCCAAGCCAACAAGGGTTAGAAAACTTCGTGAACAGGTACATTCTAAAAGTCAAACGTGAGTGGCTCATTGCCCTCATAATGAATCAAAATGGCGTGTACTTGTCCATGAATAAGGAACGAAAGAAGATTGTCGATGAGATAACCGACAAGCTAAGAGAAAATGCAAAACTCACCGCCAAGATTGAAAAAATGCAAATTAGAATTTCAGAAAATAATATGAGCATTGACGAATTGAGACTTGAAGAACAAAGAGTAAAAGAACTGATGCTTGACCAAAAAAAGATTTTGGAAGCCATTGACGAAAAATTAAAATCCATTTCAATCAATAACAAATAATAATCTTTTTAATCATACTTTTTAATCATAACCATAACAAATAAATTTCTTATGAAAAATTCAATCATTATTTTCTTATTTTCTTTTATGGCTTTCACAGCTACAACCATTTCGGCGCAAGTTGCCCAAACACCTTCAACGGTCAATATGTCCCTATCAAATGGAAGTACATTTAACACGGCAAAGATTGACATGATTGAAGGCACACTTTCCATTAGTGAATTTGGCGCACACAAAGTCAAATATCCCATTGTGGATATGTCACCTTCGTTTGACCCCTCAGTACGCCAAAAGTATTTTGTGACGGTAAAAGACAATAAAGAACGGATTGACTTTACTATTACAATTTTAGGGAAAGTTATTGAGAAGTTATCCCAATTGGACGAAAACTACGAACCATTATTCACCATTTCAAAATAATCACAATTATGAAACATATATCAATCGTTGCGCTGTTAGGCTTTTTGTCTTTCTCCCTCAATGCACAAATGTTCGTAGAGTTTGGTGCAAACGCACAACTACTTAGCATCAAATCTGAAAAGTCCCCTGCGTTGGGTGCTATCATAGAATTAATCAAAAAAAGTCGTGGAAAACCAAGCATGGTGTTTCCACAAACAGTTGTCTTTAAATCCTTTGCGCCTAAAATCAACATCGGTTATCGGATACCATTTGAGGATTTTAATTTGTCTGTATCCGTAGGGACAAGTCAAGACTTCGATAACTTATTTCGGTTGCACAGCACAATAGCCGTAGGCGACAAAACCTACCCAATCCCAAAGGCGTTTAGCGCACGTATCAGAGGTTACAAAACCCTTGAAAATGGTTTGAGTTTTGGTGGTGAATTTTGCTACGACAATCAAAAATCTGAATTTCTGCTATCAAACAGCAATCTTCAACCTGTTACAATTGGGTTACTGAATCGGATAAGCAGCGATATTAATTTGTTGGGCATTGGGTCAAGTCGTTTCATGCAAGGCAATGCTCTCGTAGGATGGCAGAAATCAAAAGGCATATTTGAATTATCCGCCTTTGGGCTTATCGGCAAAGTAGGCAAGTCGTTGGGTGGACAAGCAGATATAAAACTTAGATGCTATCTTGGTCGAAAATAGTTAAAAAGCGGATTGTTGGACGTGGTTCTTCAATCCGCTTTTTCGTACCCCTCAGTATTTTCTATTGTGGCTGTATGGACGGTTGTAAATTATTAGGAACAGTCCATGCCTTTGCTTTTTAAAAATTCTACCCCCTCAGTATTGTCAGCGTTTAAAACTGTTTCTAATGCTTTCAAGGCAGTTTCAAAGTCTAATTTGCTATTTAGAAAATTTTTCCTTGCCTTTTCTCTATCAGATTGAAGGCTTTTATTGTATTTATTGGGATTTTTGATGTCGTAGTAGGCTAATGCCCAGTTTGCAAAATTCATTTTTATATTTTTTGCAAAGATGAAAATAATTAGCGAAATCGCTAAATAAATTTTGAAATTAGCGAATTAGCTAATAGCTTTGAGCATTATTTTAACAATTAAAAATTTAATAAAAAATGAATGTGTCTGTAAGTGTTGAAACACAACAAGAAGAGGCTTTTGAGACAATAGAGGTCTCATTTCCGATTTATTCGTTTGGTGGCTATAATAACATTAAAACAACTTCTCGTCGAGGAGTTGAAGAAAATGAAATTGATTTCAAGATGAGAAAATTGGTTTCGCCAACCGAATATTTCATTTTGGAAAGAAATACATCTATCAAATCAGATGGTGAACAAATGCACCTTTTTGAAATGCAGCATCACATTGAAAGTGAGCCTATTCAAAATCGAAAATGGTATCTGCTTAAAGAATCTACATACGACACCTTAGCGACAAAAGACGATTGGGATAGTTTGTTCGTAGAATTTCAAGCTATTCTTGTGGGTTTTGCTTAATTTTATCTTTCGATGTGCTTTTTTTGTTGGGTGTACCCCCTCAGTATTTTTGCCTTATTTATTTACTTTTTAAATTCTCTTATATGGAAATTATACAAGATTCGCCTGTAACAACATTCCCATTTCATCAATGCGTTGAAAATCGTGAAATGTGGGAACAGATATTGCGTGATTTTCGAGATATTGATGAAGTTTCAATAATCCGTACCAATGTGATAACTTCGTCGAAGTTAGAAGTAGAATATATGAACGCTGTTATAGGTCATGGTATTGACCCTGATAAAATACGGTTTTTAGGCACGTCATTTTGTCGTATTGAAAATGGCAAATGTGTGCTGAATGAAGATTTGCTTCAAAAAATGCTAAAAATGCCATTAACAAAGATGGTTCAACCCACTTTTTTTTACTTTGAAGTAAGTTTGATAGCTTTGAGGGAAAAGCTGTTATTGCGACGAAAAAACGGTTTAAAATGAGTATTGAAGTTGAAGATAAAAAGTGGTTGACTTTAAATCAGCATGGAAAAAAATGTTTATGGAGTTATCTGTGTGGTTACTACGCTACGCATTGCCTTAACACGACAGAAGCAGGGTATCTGCTAAATAAGGGATTGATAGAGTTTGCTGAAAATAACAAATCAGTAGGCAGACATGCGGTGTATATTTACCAATTGTCTGACATCGGTATCGAAACAGTAAAACACTATTTTCCTAAATCAACGATTCATTGAATAACGAAACGGAATTAATCTTTTACCCCCCTCAGTATTTTTGTGCGGTGTGCTTTAAAGGCTGTTGGCGTGAACCGCTTATTGATGGCAGTTTCTTTTTTGTTACCAATATAACCTTTGGTTTTTTCATTTTAAAAATACAAAACAAAAGTAATGATAGTTGAACCATTCTTAAATGTTGACCTTGTAGATATGCCCGATGAAAAATGGGAAAGTATAATATCTTACGATGGTATTTACGAAATATCAAATTTCGGACGCGTTAAATCGCTATCCCGATACGATTCGGCAGGGCGATGGATAAAAGAGAGAATACTCAAACAGACTTTAAGTGTTGTTCAACAACCTACGGTAAAATTATCAGAATCAAATAACAAAAAAACGTTTAATATACCGATATTGGTGGCAAATGCTTTTTTACGTGATAGGAATGTGGGAGAGGTAATTAGGCACATCAACGGGATTAAAACGGACAATAGAGTGACAAATTTAGAAATTGTTTCTCATTCTGAAAGTAAACAGTCTGATTACAATTTAAAACGTAGAAAAAATTGGGGTATAGACCATTTTCCTCGTGCCAAAAGGAAAAATTACGAACAAGATTATGTGGTAAAAGACAATGATAAAATAATTTGTAAAAATTGTAAAATAGAAAAAGAAACATCTGATTTTTACAGTAAAACTACCAAAGCAGGGAATAAATACAACGCACACATCTGTATAGTATGCCGTCTCACAAAAGAAGGAGTTAAAGAAGTTGGAAAACATAAGGATAGGGCTGATTTAGCCAATCGTGGATATAGGTTTTGCGCTGTATGCAAAGAATTAAAAAATCTTAATACCGATTTCGGTAAATCGAAAAATGCTTATATGGGAAAGTCATTCAATTGTAAATGTTGCGTTAAAATTCTTAACGCAAAGTACAATGCGAAGCGTAAAAATCAATTAAATTCTGCGTAGTTCTTATAACTGCCACCAATTAAGGGATACAGGAAACTCAGTCAATTTCGTAATACACCCACCAAAACCGCCACGTAGATGAACTACGTGGCGGTTTTTTTTTGTTGCCTAAACACAACCCTAAAAAAATCAAAATACTGCCTAAAAGCGAACAAAACGCTGCCAAAACTCGGCAATACTGCCCTAATGCTGCCCTAATGCTGCCTAAATCGGAAAAGCCTCCGCAAAGTTTTACCTCATATTTGCCTACGATTTGAGAGGGTACTCTCGCAATTTTACAAACGGGCGACTTGCCCTCAAATAACACAAAAACTATATTTTAGAGATGAACGAAAATCTTTTGCAACAATTGGCAATGGGGGGTGGCACAGTAATTCCACAGCCCGGCATTTCATCAGGCGGTGCGGCTGCAATGGTACCAGCCATTGCGCAACAAGGGCTGAAAGGCGTAGGAAAAGAAGAAGTAATTGTCAACGGGCCGATGCTTGCAGGTCGTACACCAGATTCAGTAATGATGAGTGGTTCAACGTATTCGCATCCCGGCGTAAACGTTGAGGAGTACATTACTTTTTACCTTGACGGTACAACGTCGAACGCTACAGGAACATCTGCAAAACGCATGATATTCGACGCATGGCAAAACAACGCATGTCGGAATATCTGTAACTCCAATTCACTCAACTCGGTTGACGCTGCCCTTCGGGTGTACGGCGAAACGACAAACGGATGCGACAGCTTGACTGCATTGATTCGCAAACTTTCGTCAAGCCTATGCTACGATGTAGCGGCTATCCGTGTTGAAGACATCACGGGTGGTGGCAGCGAAGACCTTGATTACAGTATCACAATCCATCGCTACAATGCGAACGGTGAGGGTACATCTAAGGTATTCCGTTTAGGTGAGTTGACTTCTGCTACTCAGTTCCGTGGCAACTTGGTTGAAGGTTCTGTAAGCGGTTCAGCATCACGTTTGGACGGTGATACAGCATGGGAAGTACCCGTGAAGCAAGGCAAAAAACTGAAAATTACTTTGCGCTTTGCAAAGCGTTACCAATACGCTTAAAAGTAGGACACTCAAAACGAAGGCTTAAAGATGTCCACAACAATAGAACGCTACCTACCACTTTTCGACGAAGTGATTTTACGCAATCCAATTGCTGTACGCCTCAACGCCATGCGCTGTTTGGGTTTGACGGATATAGGTGAAGACCTAAACCGTCAAACCCTAATAACAGCGGTGTTGACGTGGAAAAAGCGTGAAAATGCAACGGATGATGATGTGACCAACAAACTGCTTGAGATACTCAATGTTAACGCCGCCGTTACCCATGCTTTTGAAGATATGGGTGTGGTTGTCAAAAATGTTGCGCACCATACTGAGGGGTTGAACGGCACAAAATCAGAATTTGTTTATGGCAAAGGTTGGCATTATGTGATGTTGGGTTTGTTGTTTTTGGGCATGTTTGCCGTTCTTTTCGGTGGTTTTTACGGACTTAAAAAAATAATTGTTAAAAATTAAAATAGAAAATTAGGATGCCAAATATAAGCATTTTTCATAAAGAGATTTCAGGGTGGTTTGTCCTTGTATCCGTTATCGCCCTCGGTTTGGGCGGTTATTTCGGTTGGAAATACCACACAAAGCATACTGCTAAAGCAGCGGCTGATAAAAAAGCAAAGGCAGATGCAGCAGCAGCAGCGGCAGGGGGTAAGATTTTGGATAAACCCAAAACAGAGAGAATGTCTTTGTACGTGCCGGGCGCAGGGCAAGTGATACAAGACGTATCAATCTAAAACAAAGAAGAATCGCAAATAAGAATACCAACTAAGAATTATGGTACAATGCCATAATTCTTAGTTATTTCAAAAGGAAATATCATGTTCGGTAGAAAAGGTGTAAACTTTAACATCAATGCGCCACAGCCCAATATCATACAAAGGGCGGTGCAATTTGAACCCATTAAGTTGGATGCCGCGCTGTTTTTTAAAGTGATTTTTGGGGCAATTGCGCTCTTTGCAGCATGGTGGTTTTTGAAAGATAAGTTGACGTGGTTGTTTGCGAAAAAAGTGCATTATCCAGATATACCCACTTTTGCGGGTGGTGGTGATGTGACAGTAGGTTTTTTGGCACAAGTGCCAACTTATGTGCAAACCATCCAAGCTGCTTTGAAGCAAGATGTTTTTCAGACGACTTTCAATCAGCCACTTTGCAGTATGTTCCAACGGCTTACAACATTGAAGCCCAACGAACTTATAACAGTCGTCAACACCTACAACAAGAATAATCTTATTGACTTCAAACGAGCGATTTCAGATACCAAGTCTGGTTGTGGTTTCGGAGACGACTATAAGGAAAAACTACTTTACAAATTTAAGCAATTCAACATATAATGATACCACAAGAAGTACCACAAAGCTATTACAGCCAATACATTGCCCCTCAATTTGACCCCGAAAGACGGTGGCGATTGATAGGGATTATTGTCGGTGTTGTTGCCTTTGTTTTGTTCGTGTGGTGGTTCATTCAAGTTGTCATTGGGCGCAATTTTAAGGTAGGTCAAAAGGCATATACAGACCCAACGAGCAGCAATCCACCTACAAATGGTGGCAGTCCGTGGCACAATGCAGGGGTAAGTATGACACCATTTTTAGAGCGTATGACCGCTGATCTACACGCAATCAATCAAAAAAATCTATGGGGTTTTGTGTGCTACGACGACAATACACGCCAAAAACTGTATTGGGATTTTTTAGGCATATCAGAGGGTTTTCAAGGGCAAATTGCCATCGCTAAAAATTATGAGAAAAAGCATGGTGTCACGATAATGAAAGACTTGGAAAACACATGGCATTGCTTTGACCCAGAACTAAAAAAGAGATTGGAAGCAACCCTAACTGCCATCACATAATAAAAAACGAACAATGTTTTTACACGGTAATATAAAAGAAAAGATGTGGTTCAGCCTTGCAATCGGCTTAATGATAGGCGTTGCAATCAATGTTGTATCACATCTGGTAATAAATAAATATTTTATCAACAATAACAAAAAAGACAATACAGCATGAAACCATTGCAATATTTAATGTTAGGTGTAACCATTTTTGCTGCCCTCGTCGGTTGGACTTATTTCAGTCACTATCAAGCGGACATGAAAGCCAAAAAAGCCATCGAAAAGAAGTAAAATACAGTTGCCTACTTAGCAACACATAAACACAAATTCTAAAATGTTCACAGACATCACAAATGCAATTGCGGAGTTGTCGAGAAAAGGCATTGTTTTCAATGTTGGCTTTACAAATGACAGCTATTTGAAATTGGCAGTCATGGTCATGGTTGTTTCTGCTTTTACGATTGGTCTGCAATATGTCGTATTCGGAAAAGCATAATGCCAACAAATAACACAACAACATCGAATGATAAGCTGAAGCAAACGGCTGACGAAATCAAAAAATTGGCGAATGAAGGCATTTCATACACCTATCAATTCGATTGGTTTTCAGTAACCATGATGGGTTTGGTGGGAATCGTAACGGTTGTGATTGTAACACTCATTTATTGGTTTTTGAACCGTAAAACTTAACGATAATGACTTCTTGCGAATGTATATCCTTAGATTTTGTTCCAGTCGCGGTCTTGGAAGCCGATTATGATACCGAAGGGGTCGTAGTGAAAATCCGAAGTAACTTAAGTCGTTGGAACGAGACAAGTTCTGCAAATACTAATTTGCGACAAATAAAATGGTATATCCTTAGTAATGGTTATATCGTTGCTGCTTCACCTTTTTCGGATTTAAAACAATCTATTGACTTTGCAGGGGCATCTAAAACATCTCCCTCAGTATCAATCGGTGCAACGCTCAAATACCACAATGCGGAGATGGACGTAAGAATGTACCTTCTCCAAAATGGTCTAAACGTCAACCCAAACGCAACCCTTGAGGTGATGTGTGAAATCATCAACGGCAATGCCATAAAATCGGAATACAGCAATAAAATCATCTTGAATGGTGGTACTGATTGTTGCGACGATGAAAAGGTCTATGACGTACTCATCAATGGTGATAAATTCTGCCTTTCATCCCCAATGGGTGAGTGTTATGCAGAGCCTATTTTAACTTAAATAAGTCGCTTTTCATACGCTCATAAACGCAAAAGCAAAAATGAAAAAAACATTTCAAGATTTACCAACTGTAGGAACAAATGAAGTTCTTGACGACTATCAGCAAGTTGTGACAAAAGCAGGCACGGACAAACGTGTGCCTTTTTCACGCATGAAGTCTAATATATTAGCCGCTTTGGAAGTCGAATCGGGATTGCATACCGATACAGCCACCAAAAAAGCACGTCTGGGCGGCACACTCAAAGAAAATACGGTCATTGATGGTGATGGATTCGGTTTGAATATGCAAAACCTCAATGGTTTGGCAATATCAACCGATGCAGCGGGTTCAGCTAAAAGCGGTTTGACTTTAAGCAAGTTGTTGTCACAACCCGTTCGACTGAAAAACGAAAAATCTTCTGATCCAGGCGTTTTTTCAGAGGTCGTACTCGATGCGGATAATTATAGCCGTTTGGCACAACAAAATGGTAACAGTTTGGCGGTTATTGAAGCCGTGAACGGTACGGATGTGACGATGCGCAATAATGCTCGTACAATCGCTATCAAAGCAAACGGTCATTTTATGACGGGCGTAGATGCTCAAACTGCCGAAACTGACATTCTTTATATTGACGCAAACGGCAAAATATCGAAAGGTGTAGCCCCAAGCGGCGGCGGTGTCAATTCGTTCGACGTAGCTTATATGAAGCAAATACCGTTTATCAATTTGGCAAATATCACACAGGCAACCCTTGAAACGGCGTTCCGTGCAACCGTGAGCAATGCTATTTTGAACGGTTATTACATTGCTGTTTTCCGTTGCAGTCAAAGTACCCCCCTCAGTAAATCGGCAACGGTCAACTACCAAATTGCGGGTCAATCGGCGGCTACTTTCACCGCAAAACATGGTGTCTTTGTGTCTTTCAAGTACATCAACAACGTTTTGGCAGACATCGAAGCCTTGACCGATTCGGCAATCGTGGATGCTATTACAGCACTTGAAAGCGTCAATAGCAGTACCGAAACAGCAAATACATTAACCAATTCAGATACCGTCATTTTCGACGACTACATAAACGACCCTTTGAATCGTAAGATTCAAGGTCATGTCCAGATACCCGCGCTCGTTTCTCCAACATCAATACAAGGCGTGAGCCTCAATGCGTTGGAAGTAGGTAGCGATGGTAAATTGGTCGTCGGTAAGGTAGAAACAGAATCAAGCGAAACGATTTTGCTCGATTTCCGCAAAGAAAGTTCTACCAAAAAAACATTCATCAAAGGACAAGTGCAAACCGCCGCCTTAGTGAGTAGTAATAGCGGAAACCAAATTGAACTCCGTGACTTGACCTTACTCGATGGGCGTGTGATTCAGCAAATGTATGTTGCGCCAAGTTCTGGCGGTGGTGGTTCAGTTGCCCTCAGCAACGATGTTGACAACATGGCAACATTGAACGGAAATTCTGAACTCTACGTCCAAACCATCGAAAAGCAATTTCTTATCGCTTGTCCAATCGCAAGTAGTTCATTGACGGTTTGGGGTTGTGCGGATAATATTCTACCGATTTTAAACAACGATTTTTCAGCAAACTTCGATTCAGGCAGCAAAATTTTGATTTTCCAAAACGATTCTGCCATAAACGGCAAATCGAAAAGCCCTCGATTCAAGACAATTGAGATAACCTTGTCCAACATGACAGGCATTTTGGATGCCAACGGTGATTTCAAGGTGAAAATTCCAAGATCCTTTTTACTTGCCAAAAACGGTTTAGCCGATGCAAGTAGCAATGAGTTTAGAGCATCTTTTCCACGTCCTCGTATCCAAGATGTGTCTGCTTCTTCAGTATCGGAATCTACGCCGTTTTTGTGGGCTTCAGATGCGAACGCACCCGTACAAACATGGATGGATAGCACATTTGTCTATTATAAGTTTATCGGTCTGAATCTGTTTGACAGAGTACAATTGTATCTGACTTTCTAATTTTCTCTTTTTTAATGTCAACAAAAAAATGGTTGCGAATCTCTTTAACGGTCGCATCTACTTGGCGAAATCCGTCAAAAGAGGCGGTTTATATGATTTAACACTCGCTTTTTCTGATACAACAAGTTATTGGAGAGGGATAGATGCACGGATAGGAGATGTGGTTTTTTTGCGTGGGCAAGATGGCAAAGGCTATCGCTTAGTAATTACAGCCTTTCAGCGCAAGTTGGCTTCACAAATTTGGTGTACCGTTCAACCAACGACCCCCCTCAGTATTTTGCCCCCTCAGTATTGTGCAATTGTTAGAGAAACGCCAAACCGTAAATTTCCGATGTTCCCAAGCGGGCTGCCTTTGGCAATCCGCAGCATCATGGAAAGTTACTATGCGGTCATTGACGATAATCTGACTGAAAGTGGGTGCGATGGCGAAATTATAACACATACCCAAGTTGTCGGTTCTGAAACGATTTGCTTACAAAAAGCAGATGGTTCAAAAGCTAAAATAACAATTGATGAATTGAGGGAGTACATACTCATATTGACCAATAGCAACGACGAAAATTATCGCTTAGGCGTAGGTTTCATGGGTGCAATGTTTAACCAACAAGTATAATTTTTTATTTTTTTCAAACAAATAAAGCAATTTAACAATGGCATTTATTAAAAATTCAGTCGTGGGTCACGCTATCCAATGGGGGAAAGGCACTTTGGCGGAAGCAGACGCGCTCTTAGCAGCGATGTCTATTTTGCAACGCAGCCAAATTGTCGGTTCATCTTTCGAGGTGGCAAGTGATTCAACCGCCACAAACAATGGCGTGTGGATGATCACAGCAACATCACGCTACAAAGTATCGAACGATGCTGAAACTGGCACAATGGATGCGTTTACCGTCAAAGTTGGCAGTTCAACGGATTCAATCACAAACGGTGAAGTCGTTGAGTTCAAAGGTGCGGGTGTCATTAGTGCAGCCCTTTCAACTGGCACAAGCGGCGAAGCAGTTGTAACAACAAAAGTTGCAGCAACAAGCGCAGACGCAACGAAAGTCGTCAAAATTGACACAAATGGTGTTTCTACACTTGCCTACGAAACTGTTTTCGATAAGGAAAACACTGCAACGGTTCTTTTGAACATCACAGATGGCGTAATTTCAGGTCAAGTAAAGCCTAACACCAACAAAGGTATCCAAATTGACAACAATGGTGTTGAAGCCAAATTGTCAACTGATGCGCGTCAAGAATTGGTGTTCGGCACAGATGGCGGTCTTTATGTCAAGGAATTGGCTATTGCGTCTGATTCTCAGTCACGTTTGTCGTATGATTCGGCAACTAACACGCTTGGTTTGACTGCTCTCGGTATGAACCGCGTAACAGTTGACACAGTATCTACCACTTTGGCGGCTGTTTGGACAGCTAACGGTGGTAATATGCAAGAAGGTGATGTAGTGATTTCAACCCAGATGGGGACTGCATACATCCACAATGGTGGTAATGCAAATGCTTCATCTGACTTGACATTGATTGAAAAGCCAAGCGTCACAGATGCCGCTATTCGTGCATTGTTGAGTGCTGAAAAAGGTGTTCAGTACAACGCAACAACGGGTAAGTTTTCGGCTCGTTTACGTGCAGTTGACAGCACACACTTGAATGAGTTGAAGTTGGACGGTGACGATTTGTATGTTGATGTTGTTAACACAAACATTTACATCAACAAAACGCAAACGTTGGTTCAATGGTTGACTGACATTAACAACACTTCTAATCTTGCCTACTTACGCGTTTACGAAAATGCGTTGACGGAAACAACCGATGTTAACGGACTTCAAACGGTGCGTTTGGGTGGTAGCTTAGTGCAAGCAACTGAAATTCAAGTAGGTAACTACAATTACAACCTCGCATCAAGCGGCACGGGTGCAATCAACATCACGACTGACCAATTTGCTATCAATCACGGTTTCTTTGCGGTCAATGACCTCGGCGAACAAGTGTTCATGCGTCTTAGTGCTTTCAATACATGGTACGTTGATACAACGGCTGTTTACCCAAACTAAACAACCCTTTCAAACAGTTCACTTCGGGCGAGTATGACCCGTCCGAATGGTTATAGGATTTGGAAGGGTAAAACAGCAGTTTGGTAATTCAAGAAAAGCCGCTACCTCGATAGGCGGCGGCTTTTCTTTTTTTTTTAAAAAAAATTCAATTCTAAATAATGAAAAAAGTATTCTTAATTTTTTCTTTCATTGGTTTCTCATTGGCTGTTTTCGGACAAGCCGCATCTGATACCACGGTTATGCAAGCAGCCGCAGCCCTCTATCAATTCAAGTCTGCAAAAAACGGTGTGCCGATTTCGCCCGTTGCACCGTTGGCTATTTACCAACGCGGTGATAACAAATTGAACGCTTTAATTGCCACACGCAAAAGCATTGCGTCTTACAATACCGACACAACGACACAGAACTCGACGTTGCGGACGTTGTTGGCAAATAATGTAGCTTCTTTGAGTACACGAGTAACGAACGTAGAAGATGCTTTGCCTTCAAAATTAAATAATTCAGATACAACAGGCAATTACGCGAAGTATTATCAAGCACCTACGGACGTGTCAAGTTATGCGACAACAAGCAATGTCGCGTCTGGACTTGCATTGAAATTAAACAAAACGGATACAGTTGGTAACTATACGAAATACTATCAAGCACCGTCTGACTTATCTTCTTATGCCCTCAAATCTGAAATAGGGAAAGATGCGAATACGTATTTTTTCGTTGACAAGAGTTGGACAGGTACACGCGGAGGTACAAGTTGGACAGCACAAGCAAGTGTAGCAAAGCGCGCATCAAGAACATATATGTTTGCGGATATTTGGCAAGCAAGAGATTCTGCTATTGCGGCACTTCGTAGAGGTGAGATAGCAAGTGCGGTTGTATATGTACTGAGTGGAAATAGTTTTTCATTTGCAGAGGACACAAGTACGGTTTTTTCAAATGTTGACTATAAGATACCAACCGATTCAAAACGAGCAGTGCAATTTTGGGGTAGTACAAATTCAGATACAACTTCGACAATTACGTCAAACCTTGCATATAGAAACTTAATCTATATTTTCGAGAAAAATACTTCGCTGTATAACTACACGGCATCAAAATCAATTATTTCAAGAGATAATATTCTCTATTCGACGAGCGCGGTTTATACAGGTGGTGAGTGTGACAATCATCAAATTCTTGGTGACTTGCACTATGAAAGTTGGTATGGTCAAAATTCTACTACAAATGCTCTTAACAGGCAATCGGAAGAAATTAACATAGGGTCAACTACAAAAGGATTTAAGTTTGAGGTACTTGATTTTATTTCACGAAGGGGATATGCAGCTACGTCAATACTCGGTATTAGCCCACAAATAAATATAAAAAATCAATGGTTTTCAAAGACACGAAATAATTATTTCAGTTCAAACAATACTGATTTCGCTAATGTCTATTTCGACGTTAAAGATTATCGCGTAGGCGGTGCATACACAGACGCATCTTTCAATGTGGCTGACTACTGGGGTGGCTTTTTCTTAGGCGGTACAAATAAGAATTTTTACATGAATTTTGAGAATATTATGCAAGATTGTGGAGAGGCTGTTTTTTGTGCAGGGTACGGTTATGGCGGTGTAGTTGCGCCAATTAATGCAACGTGGTATCTAAATATTAAAAATTTAAAATATAATGGTACATCTACCTACAACGTTGGTGCGCCGACTGGATTTCTTAACTGTGCTGCTATTTCGCGTTCTTTTAATGTTATCGCAAACATCTCTAACTTAGAAACTGCTTTACCTCTTATGCAGTTAGATGGGGCTGTTGATAGTTCTAATATTACATTTAATTGCCAAAACGGTTTTGCAAATACAACTTATAGCGCAATGTCAAGTTCAGGCGTTTTTAATATTGGTGGTACGGGTTCTAAATCAGTCATAAAAATCACAGGGACTTATAGAGCAAAGGGTTTTGCGAGTATATTCAACATAACAAGCGGTAGTGGAACAATTATATTAGATGGCGATTTCAGAACGCTTGATGACAAACCTATTGTTAATGTCACATCTGGTTTCACAGGAAAGTTAATTGTGAATGGAAAGTTTATCGTTGGTTCACAAATTACAAGTCCTTCATCTGCTTCTATTTCAGGCAACGGAAGTGTAATAGTCCAATCAGCGATTAGCAATAAAGCCGCAACGGCAACGGTAACAGGTAACGCAATTTCAGTCAATACTGCTTTTAAATTCTAATGAAAATAGCACTTTTCATATTCTTTTTTAGCAGCATCTTCGCTTTTTTCGCATCAGCGAAGATGCTGCCAAATTGGGTGCATATATTGAATCAACAAGGCTACGACAAACACGCCCATGCTTTGATTTTTTGCGTATTGCAGCTTGCGTGTGTCGTTGTTTTTCCGAAAAGTGACCCCCTCAGTATTGCGGTTGTTTTGAGTGTTTTAGGCGTGTGTATAGAAATTGGGCAACATTATTTGACTAATCGGACAGGCGACATTATGGACGTTTTCGCAAACATGGCAGGGGTTTTAACTGCCTTATTTTTAACTCAATTATTTAACAAATTTAATTTTTCAGTATGAAAAAAATCTTTACAATGCTCTTTGCCACAATTTTTTTGGCGGCAACAATGACAGCGCAATGCGTTGTGAACGACTATGCAAGTCTTGTTTCTTGCTTTAGTCAGACAGGAACGGTCAATATTACTTTGACCTCAAACGTCACGCTTACGGGCAATGTGGTTATGTCAAACAATACGACCTACAATATCAGTTTGGGTTCGTTTGACATTTTCAGAAATGGTCAATCGTATGTTGGTGGTGACGCAAACACAAACATCGTTGTCGGTTCAAGTACCATTCGGAATGACAACACAGGGTTTTTCACTATCAATGGCTTGAACGCTGCAAATTCTATTCGTGCGTATGCAGTTATTCTGAAAGTTGAACTACTGTATTTTACAGGGCAAGCGGTAAAAGGCGGCGTTCAACTAAATTGGGCAACGGCAAGTGAATCTAATTCGGCTCAGTTTATTCTTGAAAAAAGTTTAGATGCTCGAACATGGCAGATGCTTTCAAAAATCAATACGAATAACAAACCTTCTAATTATAGCTACGACGATTTAAGCAGCATATCTGCTTATTACAGATTGAGCGAAGTTGGCACAGATGGGAAAATAGAAGTTTTCAAGGCAATTTTTGTTCAACGGTTTTCTAAGAAATTAGAAATTTTCCCAAACCCAACAACCGCTTCAATTACAATCGTATCGAAAGAATCTATTGTGATATACGACCTGATGGGAAAGGTTGTCCGAAGCGAATCAAGCGGAATAATCACTATAAGTAATTTACCAAAAGGTATATATTTCGTCAAAAGTGGCGAAGAAACCAGTCGAATTATTGTGCAATAAAATGGAAAGTATCTTTTACCGTGGCTTTTGGATTGATTTCCTTGAAAAAGAAAAGGTCTATGAGTTGCTTTTGGATGAAAAACGTATAGATACTTTTCATTCAATAGATGAAGCAAAACGGCGGGTTGATACAATCATCATTAGTTTTTCAGCAAAAAATAAAGGAGTATGAAAAAATTATCGAAAGACGAAAAGCGTGACATAGGCGACACTATTTATGTTTTACTACATTACTATTTTCCTCTATTCCTTTACGTGTGCTTTTTAGGCTATTTGTTAGTTAAAGAACGAAAGTTCGACAAAGAATTAGAACTAATGTACCCTAAGGAATCTCGAAATTTTCAATTTAGTCTTGATAATCGTAAAATTTATCAAGTCTCCGATTCGCTAAAAAATTCACATCAAAAACAATAAAAATGAAGAAGTCAACAAAAAAAGAGTTAGAAAAAGAAGTCGAAGCAGAATTAATGCCGACAAACGCAATTCAAAATATGTTCGTCCTTCGTGACGAATATGTGCCGCAACTAAGTTCAGAAACAGAGGTGACAACTTACCCCATGTTGTGCAACGAAACATTGCCGGGCGAATTGATTTCAATGGTCTCAAAAATCGAAACACAAGCAAAGGGCATCATAGATAATCTTTCAAAAGAGAAAGAAAGCCGTGTTGAACCAACTGAAAAAGCAAAACAGGCTTACACGGTACATGCGACACTACTTCAAGAAAAGGAATTAGCCCTTTTGAAAGCCCAAAATGAGTATTTGGAACAAAAGGTGAAGTTCAAAGAAATTGAATCAGCCTACGAAAATTGGTTATTCAAGGACATGCTATCAAACGAAAAGTCAAGCGCGGTATCAGGTCAATTGACCCAACTCAAATACGGTGTGCGTCAAGGCTTTTTGTCGGCAAAGTATGATATGAGCCGTGTCAAGGATATGAAACAGCCCGATGGTAGTGATGTGATTACATTCACGTACACAGAGCCAATTGTAGCAAAAGAGAATTGAAAGGATACAGATTTTTTTTTGAGTGATAATTTTTTGTTGACGTAGATGCGCCGTTAGCCCTCGTGCGGCGGCGTATCGTCAACCAATTTTTTTCTAACTTTTAACACAAAAACTAAAAATGGCAAAAGCATCAAAGCCGAAAAAACCCGTGGTCAAAGAGGTCGAACTCGACCCAATAACCCATCCAACGAAAACGGTTGAACAAGTTGAACAAGTTGAACAAGTTGAAGTGCCTTATGTACCAACGCCCTTTGAAAAGGTTTTCAAAATGGTGGTAGTCAAAAATCGAGACTTTCGTTACGGTGCGGAAACCATAGCTTTCATCAACAAAGATGGCTACAACTCCCTTATGCCCAAAGGCGCGGATGAATTAGCCCGTCAGATTTGGCAACTTCTGGGCGGCGACAAATTGGGCGATGGCTTAGTGGCGCAATACCTTTTCAAAATGGCAACTCAGCAAGTGGATAAAGTCATAAAGGCAATTGTGGAATACGCAAGGGTGCATTTTGGCGAAACGGCAGGGGTGATAACTGAAGCGACGATTGAACGCATAACCGTCATTCCTTTTGACCAATTCATTGCCGAATTTGAATTGATACTCAAAAAGATGGATATGACCCGTTGGCAAAAGTTTGTTTGGTGGGTCGTTAAGTTGTTTCGATAGTCATTTTAGTCATTAGTCATTGGTCATTCGTAATCTCCAATGACCAATGACCAATGACTAAAAAACATGAACATATATAAAATGAAAAAACGCAATGGAAAGATGGTTGACCCTCATGGGTTTAACGGACAAAGCGTTCAACAAAAACTTTTTTGTTGCAGTCGTTCTCACGCTACTTTTTTTCTTAGTTGCGTCCGTGACGTTGCTCGTAAAAGAAATTAACGAAGTAAGTGTGCTTCAAAAAGATTTCTTGCTGGAAGTAGCCAAACATGAGAGCGAGAAACGCACAATAATATTAAAAAACGATTCGATGCGCTATGTAGAATATCGAATTAGTGAATACAAAATAGATTCGATTTCTAAAATAGTTTATCGAATCCTTATTGAAAAACAAATAATTGAAAAATGAAAACGGTGTACGGAACATATTTATTGATACTTTTTCTATTGACGTTCGTGCCAAGTCACCAACTGAATTTAGCGAGAATATCAACCATAGAAACCGAAATGCCTACTTTTCTGATAAATGACACAACCCACGGAGAGAAGTTGAATAATGTGATTTGTTGGCAAGATAGCGTGAAGTTGATACGGAAGCGCGTGGTAAAAAAAATTCAACTTACGGAAAGAAGGTTGCGAAAAATAAACGAATAATGGCAAAGAAAATCTATATCGGTTTTGGCTTAAACGGCGTAAACACTGACCGCTACGGTGGGTGGGATGGACACCTCAATGCGGCGGAAAACGACATACAAGATATGAGCGCAATGGCTTACAATCAAGATTTTGATGTCATTAAAAAGTTTATAGGTGAAGATGCTACAATCCTCAATTTGCGACAAGCCTTTGCATCGGTGCGCAAAGAGATGGGTACTGAGGGGGGGCTTTTGTGGTTCAATTTTTCGGGTCACGGTGGTCAAGTCATGGGACACGAAACAATCTGCCTTTACGACCAACAAATTTTAGACACTTCGCTACGAAAGGAGTTTTTGAGTTTTCCAAAATCGGTGCGTGTTGTTGCCATGTTTGATTCTTGTCATTCAGGCGGTATGGATAGAGGGCTATTTGCCCAAAATTTGACCAATGACTTCATGATTATCAAAGCTATGCCGCCAGATGCTGCCATATTAGCAGCCGATAACATCGAAAAGAAAGTTGTCAGAGTACCAAAAGGAGAATCCACGGTCAAAATTTTGGCAGCGTGTCAAAAAGAAGAAAGTGCTTATGATGGTGCAAAGAACGGCTTGTTTACAGCCGCTTTTAAAGCCACTATGCAAAAAAAAGAAGCCAGAACTTACACTCATATTATCACAGAAACAACGGCATTAATCGCTAAAATGCAACGTCCGAGATTGGTTACAGTACCAGACGCGACACTTTTTAGAGACGATATGACGATATTTGATTAATTGGTTATTGGTCAATAGTCAATAGTCATTAAAAATTACGAATAACTATTGACCAATTGACCAATGACTATTTTACCCATGACAAAAAAAATATGGCAAAAGGCTACTTGTTAGGTTTTGGCGCAACGCATTTAGATGCAGCATACTACGGAGAGGATTTGGTTTTAGAGCAATCTTTAACCGATGTTCAGAAAATTAACCACTACGCAAAAGAGCGAGGGTACACAACTAAAATATTTGAGGGTGAACAAGCCACGGTAAGCAATTTTAGGATTCAGATTGAATATTTAACAGAATCGTTGGATCCTGGAGATACGCTCATTCTTTACTTTTCGGGCTATGGCAGTCAAGTTTTGAATTTTCAGAATAGACCCTTGAAAACCTACTGCTTCGCCGATGGGCAAATAGCCCACTTTGAGTTGTTGAATTGGATAGCAGGGTTTGAATCAGATGTGAATGTTGTGGCGATTTTGGATTGTAGTCATTTTCCGCAATTGGGCGGTAAAACGCTACCCCTCAGTATTGCCAATGATTTGGACGGATTGGCGGTGTCAACAAGCATTTATGCCCATTTGCCATGCAACATGGAAGGTGGGCAAAACATTATTTTTTTGTTGGCATCACAAAAGGACCAGTTAGCAAAAGAAGGTGTTTTTACCTCAGCGTTAACCGAAATGCTGTTTGAGGATTTGGATACGCCCATATACGAAGCATGGGCAAACGTAGAAAAAGCATGTGAGAAATTCGGTCAAACGCCGAGAATTATAATCAGAAATAAAAAATAACAAATGGCTACTTGTCCAGAAGGAACATACGAACATGTAGGCGACTGCTACAAAAACGGCACATTCGATTTTGTGCAAGTTGGCAAAACAGATGAACCTAAAACAGATGCAAGTATCGCTACGGAAGAAAACAACTTGGAAAAATTGTTTGGCACGGCTGAAAATCGGTCAATGTATATGACGACATCGGGTATTGCCTTTGTTTTCACCTTGTTCATGTCGGTTTTTTTTTACCGACAAGGGCGTTCATTTTGGTTGTGGGTTTTTGGTCTCTTGTCTGTTTATAATTTAACGCATTTTATCATATCAGCATTTGGTTTGCACCTCAAAAAAAGGTAAAATAAAATAACACAAAACTATTTTTTTTAGTGCGTATTCGCACATTTAAACACAAAAACAAAATGGCTACTTGTCCAACGGGAACATACGAATTGCAAGGTGACTGCTACAAAAACGGTACACTTGAATTTGTGAAAAGTTTAGAAAATGCGTCAACCACTTCAAAAGACGATAAGACAAAAGACGATAAGACAAAAAAAGGTACATCTAATACATCTGCTTTGGAGTGGGTGACAGGTATACTGAGTGTGTTGGGTCAAGCTGCGCCGGGCGTTATCGCTGCTTCAAAAGGGCATACAGTCCCAACGAAGTGGACTGACCCCAATAATCCATACGGCGAAACACCCTCACCGAGTAAGTCCCCTGCGCCCCCTGCAACGCCTTCTCCTTCATCGGAGGGTGGTGGTATTCCCAAATGGGTTTGGTGGGCTGTGGGTGGCGTAGCTGCTATGATTGCCCTCGTGGTGGGTGTCAAGTTTTTTGCCTCAAAAAGTAAAGCCTAAAAAGCATGATAGCACTCATTTTATCATTTTTTTTAATCGGAAATAGCGATATGACAACTGAAACAAAAGATTGTGGCTGTGGTGGTCACGACGAAACAAAAGAAGAAAATGCCCCTTGCCCATGTGCCAAAGCACGGCGCAAGAAGATAATTATTTTAGGCATTGTTGCCATTGCCGCTATCGGTGCAAGTGTGTGGGCTTGGAAAACAGGGAAACTCACAAGCCTCTGGGCTTGGGTGAATACCCCCTCAGTAAAAAAGTAAAAATTAAAGGGTACATGCAGGGTGCATGAACCCTCAAAATAAAATTTGGCAATGGTAGAATGTGGGGATAAATGCTTGAAATTCGGCGAATTGAATAAAAAAGCCATTGCTCGATGCAAGGAAAAAGCAACGTGCGTGTGCAACAACTGTTCGACGTATCGCGCCATTTCGCCCAACTTGTACCAATCGTGCATGGAGTCGTGTAACTCTGAAGACATACGTAAAAGACCGACTTCAAAAGAGCAATTTTTAAAGGGCTTTGACCCTTACGACTTGTTTACGCGGTACGGCATTATTGTCGAGGGGTTTGACCCAAACAAGACGATGGAAGCCGTTAAAAATGCTGAAGCGCAAAAGAAAACGGATGAACAACAAGGGTTTTTAGGGAAAATCGTTTTGATGGGTTTTGCGGGGTTGTGTGGCGTTTTACTATACTTTTTTGTAAAAAAATAAAATTATGGCTGCTGATTTAGGCGCAATAGGGCAAATCGTACAAGGTGTTGGAGACATCACAAAAACGATTGGTGACAATATCGGTGTCGGTTGGAAGTCTTTTAACGACCAACTACGACAAGAAGGCACACCAACAAAAAAAGATTGGTTTGCCAAGTTCAGAACCGATTTCACGACCCAACTGCTTACTTTGGCTATTGTCATGGTGAGTATTTTTGGTTTATTGATAGTCGTAATGGCTATTACAAAAAATAAAAAAACTTAATATTATGCCAGAGAAAAATAACAATCTTGGACTTATCATAGGCATTGTTGTGGCGGTTGCGGCGGTGGGTGGCTTTTTGTACTTCAGCGGAAAGGCAAAGCCAGCACCAAAATCAGAGGATGACAAGAAGGATGACAAGAAGGACGACAAGAAGGACGACAAAAAGGACGACAAGAAGGACGACAACGTACCACCTACGCCCATTAAAACGAAAGTGAAATGTGGCAGTTTGAAGTATGAGCGTGACGATTCTGACCCAACTTTCAAGATGCTACCAGAGGATGAACTTTGGAAAGGTGATGAATCCTTTGTGAAAATGATGCGTCGAGAAGGGCATAGTGACGACTTTTTGAGTTATTCAGCCGCCTTTCTCAAAGGGATGGACTTAGCCTTGTCTGTGACGATGGTACGAAAATACAGAAAGGCAATTACTGACTTCAAAGGAAAAACGGACATTGACCGCAATAAAAACTTTACAACTGAAATTATGCAGCAAAAATTTGACGTGGGTTCGCTCATTTGCGCTCAACCCGCTGCAAATCTTCTGATGTTGGTTGCTCGTCGTTCAAGACCAATATTGCCCATAGATGAACCTACGACTTCATCACACTTTAAATTGACTTGGGGGTAAACGATGAAACTTATTAATGCTCATGACTTGCTCAAAAGAGAGCATTTGAAATTGCCAACTCTTGTAATTGATGCAAGAACGGAAGATGAATGTCGGACTTACGAAATGATTGACCCCTTCACGACAACACGCCTGACGGCTCAATTGTATGCAGCCAAACGGATTATGCCATCGGAACTCAATGCCCACTTAGACAAAATCATCGGGTGGCAAGCAGAAAACCCAACGGCATTGGTCGCCGTGGGTTGTACGCGCATGGTGCGCTATTGCCCACGGATTCAGATTATGGTAGATGTATTGACCAACAACGGCATGGATGCAAGGGGCATAGACCCACATCTTTACGAATTTATGAACATGCGGTTTCAAAGGAAATTGCCTAAAATTTTATTTTAAAAACAACAAAATGAAATTAAAAATCGGACATATCAACCTCAAAACCGTTGTCGCATTCATTTGTCTGCCAACGGTTTTGGTCGTTGCCTATTACGCTGTTTTAGCCACTCAAATCAATGTATTTGAGTTGACATTTGATAATGCAACCATCAAAAACCGATTTATTGACGATTTCTATTTGCCTAATCGCCACAAAATCGAATACAATGACACGCAAATTATCACAAAATCAATCATTGCTTACTTTAAAGTAGTTCATTTTTTGACAAAAGAGGGGATACCCTATAAAGTCAAACAAATTACTGAGGGGGCGTATAAAAAAATAAACGTATGAAAAATAACATGTGGATAGGCATAGCCAGCGTAGTATTGGTTTTGGCATTTGTCATTGCTTTAAAATGGGATGCTGTAAAAGCGTTTTTGAATAAATCGAAAACACCACCGACACCACCATTACCACAAGTGGTCACTGATCCGTGGGGAAACATGATTGACATTGTTCCGATGCCAACTGAAAATCCACCAACGCCACCAACGCCAAATGTACCAACGCCAAATCCACCAACGCCAAAAGCACCAACGCCAAAAGCACCAACGCCAACGATAAGTGGTATCGAAATCAATAAGTTATTTGTGGCTAATCAAAAATCAGAGGAGAGCAAATTGGGACAACTCATTGTGAATGAGTGCCTTAAAAAAGATAAAAAAAGTTTGCTTGTTGCGGATGGTCTATTTGGCAAAAAGTCAATCGCTGCTTTTGATGCGTGTTTTCCGTACCAACGTGTTATCAAACCCCTAAATCTGAAAACCACCATGCAACTTGGCAAAGACCATTACAACATCGTGACGGATAAAGAGGGTCGCATCATTGACCCATCGAATACCGAAATGTGGCAAAAGTGGAAAGGTATGTTCAATAATTTTTAATAGTTTTTTAATAGTTTTCTAAATAGACATAAGATGAAAGGATTGAAACAAGAACATATTTTATTCATTGGTTTGGGCGTATTAGGTTCAGCCTTGTTGGTTTATTCTGAATGGGACAAAATCAAGAAATGGTTTTCTTCAGATACAACCAACAAAGCAAGTGGGAGTGAAGAAACAAAGGATAAAGAAAAGGATAAAGAAGAAAATACAGCCAAAAATAGGAATGGGGGTATAGGGTTTCCTTATCCTGAATACGATTTACCTCAAATAATCATTGTGCGCGTACCAAACCCAAATACGAATACACAACCACCGATAATTCCACCGACACAACCACCGACAATTCCACCAATAATTCCGTCGAGAACGTCACCGCAATTTCCGTCACAATCCACACCGACGATTCCGACGATTGGAAATAATGTGGCTGATGGTACCAGAGACGACATTAAAAGATGGCGATATGGATTCAATATTATTGAAAATAAGCGGATGAAAAAACTTGAATTTCCGAAACGGAAAATCATGTCCGATGCCGAAATTATAGCCATTGTAAAAGGTGTTTTCGATAAGACAAAGGCATATTTCACCACCGAAACAGTTTGGGTCGGTTTGCAAGGTGGAGACGTTTGTTTCGATGTCACTTCAAGCGGGGCAAAAGCCCATGCCCAACATGGCGTTGAAGATGCCAACTTGGTATCAACAATAAAATTTTATCTTGTATAAAATTAAATAAAGGAAAAGTATGAAAATAGGACACATCATAGCCCTTGTTTTGGTTGCATTAGGCGTAGCAGCTTGGTACAAATGGGAGACAATCAAAAAATGGTTTTCCGTAGAAGTTAAGAAAAGTGATAATGCCGCGCCTGTAAAATCGGATGATGACGATACAGATGAAAACGACGATTCAGTAGATTGTAGTCGTCAAGACGTGACAAAGTGGACGTATATTTTTGACGTGACCACTTTAAAAACAAAATTATCTCAATCAAAAACAAAAACATTGACGGATATAGAAACTGTGCAAACGGTCAAAGATATTTACAACCATGCAAAAGCCTATTTTAATGCTCAAATGACGTGGCATGGCACGAAAAAAGGCAAAATATCATTCAGTATTACATCAAAAGGGGCAAAAAGCATTATTAATTCTGGAATAGCCGCCGCCAACATTCCGTACCGTTTAAAATGTTTTGTTGAATAATTATGCAAAATTATGTGTTAGATTGAAACAAAAATCAAAAAAACACATATTATTGTGTAATCTTTGTGAGATTAAATTGATTAAAGAAATCATCTAATTTTAAGGCGGCGGTTGCTCAATTGAGCAAGGGTCGCCTTTTTTTTATTTTATCAACAAAAAATTGTCAAATAAATGCAAATTCTTAACGAAAATCTATCTGAAGCAATGAGTGTCAATGAAATACTCTATGGACAAAATGACGGTACATGGAATACCGCAGAACTGAAAATTGTCCATTTGAACAATGCTAAAACAGTCGTTGAAAGCGGTCCAGATACCATAGAAGAAGACACGCAACATATTGCGGTTTTAGAACCTATTTCAGAACCTATTTCAGAACCTATTTCAGATAAACTTGTCGAACAGTTAGAAGAAGAAGAATTGGTGTTAGAATCTGCTTTGATACCAGAACCAATGGTTGAGGTGAGAACGGGACAAATACGCCAAGAATCGGAGAATTACGAAATTTTGATGCCAAAGACTTTTTGGGAGACCGTCAAAAAGGAAATGCCTGAATTTGATTTGACTGAAACCATTGCGCCCACCGATTTCGTGAATTATTTAGTCACGAATCGAGACAAAATGAAAAAGGTGAATCTTGAATTTGATACCGTCATGGATACCGATATGGTATTGGTCAACAAAAAGTCGGTTGACAAAGTATTGAGAATAGAGCATGTCGCTTTGTTTTTCATGTGGGTCGGTATCCTTTCAACGGGTTTTTTTTTACTGAAACGCATACGAGCCATGTGGCTCAAGCACAAAAACGCATAAATATGGCTGATATAGCAATTTGGAAAAGGATTTTAGATAGTGCCGAGGGGCGCACTTACGATGCCAACGATGTTTCGCCCGGCGTAGGTACTCATTACGGCGTGTCCGTGGGTAGTATCAAAACAGCAACGGCTAAAAATGTGAATGAATCGTGGCTTAAAAACGCATCTTACGACGACCCAACGATACAAGCCACGATTGATTGGCATTGGACAAAAGCCAAAGTAGGCGACTTGCCACAAGACATTGCCAATTCCATTGCGGATTTCCTTTTTAACAAAGGCATGGGTCGTGCCAGGATCATTCAAAATATGCTCATCACACGGTACGGTGCAAACATCAATGACGATGGTGTGATTGGTGACATGACCATTGGTGCGCTCAAAGCGGCAATAGGCAAATACGGAGAAATGGAAGTTTACAACGCTATTTACGCTTGGCGTTATGGTTTTTACACGGGCATGGATTTACCCAATAAGTCGGGCCATGCAAACGGCAAAAGCAATGCACGGTATTACGCATTGGCTAATTCGAGATTGACACGCTACTATCCACCAAAAGGTACTGTAGATGCCGCTTCGTTTTTGAAACCAATTGGTACTCAAAGTACGGAAACGGCAAAAGGACAAAAGTTGGAAGATATTTTGAAATCGGACAATAAGCCCAAAAGCAACAAGACTTTGCTCATAGTTCTTGGACTTCTTGCCATTGCAGCATTAGCCTTTTGGGGTTATTCGACATACAAGAAAAAAGGTAAAAAATGAAAACGCTGAAAAAATACGCATGGGTCGCTTTACCAATTTTGGGTATTGCCTGTATTGCGTGGGCATTATACAAGTCCGTTTTTTCGACCTCAAAAAATCAAGTTGTCGAAACGACGACAACGACAAACGGAAATACACAAACGCAAAGACCGCCTAAGTTGGCACTTGCCGCGCCTGTTACACCGCTGATGGTGCGTGTGGATAGCGCAGGGAATGGACATTTTGACAGTTCACGAACGAATCACACGCATCAAGGCGTGGACTTACGTGTGACCAAAGGGCAAAATGTTAGGTCGCCCGTGGACGGATTGGTTGAGCGTATGGCTTATCCTTACAAAACTGACAAAAAGTGGAAAGGCTTATACATCAAAGGTACTGAGGGGGTAGATGCCAAGATTTTTTACATTGAACCCATTGCAGATATTGTCGGAAAATCCGTCAAACGCGGCGATGTTATTGCGATAGCGCAAAAAATAAGTGACAAATACAGCCCCAATATGCTCGACCACATTCACTTTGAGGCTTGGGTAAAAGGGGCGGCAGTCAATCCAGAACCGCTTTTAGGGTTAACCGCTTGACATTCATATCATATTTAAAGTATTAATTTTTTTATTTATTCCTTAACATTAAAACACTCGAAATAATGATTATTGTATTGATTTTTTTAGCACTTGTTTTAACTTTTTCATTTGCAACGATTATTAAAGACTTTTTTAGAATAGATACATTGGGTGCGATAACTCTTGGTTTTGCGATAACGGCAGGATTGTTTTTTCTTTTATTTCAAATAAGGGGCAATGATATTCCTTTGATGCCAAAAAACGAAGATAAATCGAACAATGATGATGTGCCAAAGATTTTGGCATTGCTCAAAAATCAGAAAAAGGAAAACGTCAAACTCAACCAAGCGCAAGCCAACTTATTAGGAAAAAGCGCAATTAAGTTATTCAAGGCAAAAGAAGGCTATGGTGTTGCTGAAAAAATCCGTGTTGAAGACATAGAAAAAGAATTGGCTGATTCAAATTTTGCCATTGATTACGATAAGGAATTGGTATTGTATGTATGATACCCCCTCAGTATTTTAAAAAATAATGACCAATATGGAAGGTGCAGCTATTGTCTTTTTCAATCCTAATAGTGATTTTGATGTAATTTACCGCAAAGCAAAAGAACTTTTGGTCGGTAGAAACTTGACAACAAATGCTTTTAGTGAAGCATATATCATGCAGTCATTCGCTTTGGGTTCTCTATTGGGCATTGAAAGAGGGGTGTCAATGATTTTTGAATCTACTAACGGTAAGGTCTCATTGCCTTTAGCAGTTGTCAATGACTTTCTAAAACGAAGTAAGGAGAGTAAGGACGACGACATACTTGCTTACTCTGGCTATATGGGCATTGATTGGATTTTGACAAAATGACAAAAGGGCAAAACATATCCGATTACGCATTTCAGCCATGTGGCTCAACCGAAATGCCAAAAGTGGTCGAAATGTTTGTAGTCGCTAAACTCAATACGGGTTTGTGCCATTTGGTCGAAACACAATCCGATATGGATGGAGAAATATACGATTTTGTTGTAGCCAATACGCAAAATGAAAAAATCATTCTCCATTATCCAGAATTGCCTATCAACTTGATACATTTTGATGGGCGAAAAATTTGAACATGGAAAATTTTTATAAAGCAGAAAAAACATATGAAGCCCTTGAAGCAAAGGCACAAACAAAGTACGACAATCGGTTGCAAACTTACGTGATGAAACCGAAAGAGTACATTGAGCAACATCGTTTTGCCTTTTGGAAACACTTGACTTTGTGTTCTGAAATCAATGTTGAGCAATACGAGAAATTGAAAGCCATTGCCGATACGTATGACCATATAACCGATGCTTTGCCAAAGGAAAGCATCATAAAATTGACAAAAGATATTCGTCAACGTTTTTTAAAAGGGATAACTTATGATTTTGACTGAACGCACATATCAACTAACCGAAACTTTTGAAGATTTGGAAATCAAAGCCTTCAAAAGTTATGACCTCGAACTGCAAGCAGACCGTTTGACCGTCGAGTTTTACGTGTTTCAGCACAAATTGGCTTTTTTGCGCCATGTTTTTCATGCTGGAAAGATAAACGCCAAACAGCGTGATGAACTTTTAAATATCGTCGAAAAGTGGATAAAAGACACCGAATATCAAACCGACAAAGCAGAAATAATTAAAATAACGAGACCCGCAAGGCAACTGTTTTTGAGCCTCATAACGCTCGAAAAATAAATCTTGACAAATCTTGAAAATCTTGATAGATAACACAAAAACTAAAAATGACAGAGCCGCAATTTCATAAATACCAATTTGTTCTCATCATGCCCGACAAGGTAAGAGCGCAAATTGTGGATGAACCGAAAATAATGAAAAACGGTATTCGCTACGATATTTTTACGGCTAAAGGAAGCGGTAAAAGATTTGAGAGTGAACTCCGTACCGTTCCTACAGAGGAATTGACACCGATAGACCCCCCTCAGTACAAAATGGGTGACAAGGTGCATCACTTAAATAGACAATGTGAAATCACGGGCGTAGAATGGAAATACGTCAACGACGATTATCAATATCGTTTGCATTGCAAGGTTGACGAAAAAATGATGCACGATGGTTTGGCGTTTGAACGCGAATTGAAGCCTGTGGCGAAAGAAACTGCTAAGTCGGACGCATTGGCAGCGACCAACGCACCTCAAAACGTACCTCAAGAAAATTCATTTGTGTATTTGGTCAAAGATTGGAAACAACGCAAGCAGGGCAAGCAAGCCCAATTCCGTGGACAAGAAGAAGATGGACGATATAATGTCGCCTTTGACGATGGCTATACCACAGAAATTGTAAGTATCGCAGCCGATTATTTTTCAACAAAAAATCCAAACGCAACCGTTAAAGAAACAGTTTCAAAGAAGTCTCAAACAGTTGATGAAGCAATACAAGAAATGTTTGAAGATTTATCCAATGCTGAATTAATCAAAGCCTACAATAAAAAAGTGCGGCTTAAAAAGAATACAGATGATGAGTTCTACGAAATAGAACGACGAAAAACTGAAAGTGCGGGATCATTTGATTATGAAATGGAGTATGAAGGATTCATTACCGATAAGTCGAACGCATTGGCAGCAACGCCCTCAATATCTGACCTCAAAAACATTGTATCAGGTATTGGATTTAGTAATGTGATACAATTCAAAGTAGGCAACGAAGTAGAAGTCATTGATGAAGATTCAGAATATTATGGAGAGTCGGGTATTATAAAAAATATAAATGCCAAAACACAGCATTACAGCGTCGAAATCAATGGTAAATTGATTTCGGGTTTTCAAGCCGATGAGTTAGACATTGCGCCCAATGCACCGCTTTACAAGGTAGGTGATAAGGTCAAAATGTTGGACGGTAAAGCTGCTAATCAAGTTGGCACAATCATCAAACTTGATGATGAAATAGGACATGGTGAATGGTTCTATAAAATTATGACCGATGGGGGAGAAGTGGGGTATTACGAGACTAAATTGGTAAGTGTGACAGCGACCCCCTCAGTAGAAACAGGTAAAAACGCATCACTCCAATTAACAGAAGAAGAAATTGAATTTTGGAAGCAAAACTTCTTGGAAGCCAAAGGAGTTGGAAATATTGACGATATATTTTTAATCATGCCGTTCAAGGAATATGAAAATAATTCAAGTTTTAAATACGTGCAACGATATAGAGTTATAGACCGCAACTTGGGTAAAATTTCTTATGAAACAGATTCAAAAGAGGATGCTGAAAAATGGTTGGAGGTTGAAGGTCAAAAAAGATTTGGTGATAAATACAAAGTTGCAATTGATGAATTTAATAATTATAGAGATACCGTAACACAAAAGTTTGTAGAATACAAAAAAGAAGAATACAAAAAATCATTGGCAGCAACGCCCACAGTACAAGCGACAACGCCCACACCCACACCCAAAGACTACGAAGTGGGTGAATGGTACGAAAGAACAGGGAACAACCAATACTACTACATTTTTGCTAAGTTGGAAATAGGCTTTAACATGTATGAGTTTTTGTACGTGGACTACGACAAGGGTATCTGGACACCCAAAATATCTTACCGCAAAAGGAAAGACTTTTTGGGTTCAGACCTCACCAAAATCACCGCAAAGCAATTGCCAAAGCCATTGATTCAAGAACTGAAAGGTGGTAAATACGATTATCTGTTCAATGATGAACATGATGTAGAAGCACTTACAGCTACTCAAAAGTCTAACATCGCACAGCACAAAAGAATTTTTGCTTTGTTGGACGAACCAACACAAGACATTTTTAATCGGTACAAAAGTCAAGGTGGTCTTAAATCCGTTTACGATTTTTATAATGCAGTAGGTAAGGAGGGTGTTTATGACGCTGTTTCCAATGAATTAAGTGCGTTGCAATCAGACAATATACAAAAGAGGGTAGAAGATAAGCCCGAACCAATGACTTTTGCCTATGGCGACATACTCAAAGGCAAAAAAGGCTACTCCATTGAGGGCGAACTGTTTGAAGTGCGTACCGCCACATCACCCGTCTATGACGACGATTTGATTGAGGTCAAAGCCGTATCCAAGCCCAACGAGGATTCTTTTTATTTGCGCTATGACCAAGTGACGAAGGTGAATACGCCTAAGTTGGCAAAAAAGGAAGAAGCAACCCCCTCAGTAATTACGCCTAAACCAATTGGTGTGAAAAGTAAGGTTGAAGTTGGTGAAATAGTTTTTTGGGTTGATAATGAAAATGGTAGCGATGCTATGTTTGTTACGAGCGTAAGGTATAGTAATCCGTATTTTACAGATGTCCGCACAAATCTTTATGGTAAACCACAACCTGCAAACCGCTTTACAAGAGCAAATAATGATAATATAGACATTGTACCCAAGTCGCCGAGATACAAAAAAGGCGAATATGTGATAGTTGGAGGTGAAGTCTATCCTGCACTTGTCTTAAATGTAATGTGGTCTAAAATACACATGTCTAATCTTTATTGTTTGAAAGTAGATGTATTAAACACAATTTATGTTTTAGTGGAAAAGGACATAAAACAGTCTTTGGAAGCACTCCCCCCCGTAGTTGCACCAGAAAACTACCAATATGCCATGAAACATCGCGGTTTTGGTATTGGTACGTATCCCAAAGACGGTTTTGTGAAATTCGTAAAAGAGGGGTCAATATCGAAAGATGGTTATTATGCGCTGTTAGAATACGATAAAAAACTATCAAAAGAAGATGTAGAAAACTTTGAACTTGAAGAATACGGTGCTACTAAGTCGGACGCATTGGCGGAAAAATACGATACAGCCATACAGCAAATCTATAAAGACCACGGTGCATGGAAAAACTTAGATATTAGTGCATTTGGCACACTCTACGGCGTAAATGGAAACGAATTAGAGAAAAGGTACATGAGCAAATATCCACAGATGTTCGACAAAAAATATTATGCAGCACCGCGCTCAGTACCAACGCCCGTGGCTGCGCCGAAAGAAGATTTTATGATTGACTTTGACCAACAAAAAGCCCAATTTATTGCAGACTTAAAGGAACGTTTTGAAAAAAACGCAAAAACAGATGGTTACTACATTAACCGTTTGTTGAAGAAATTGAATATTGACGATAAAAATATTGCCTACGAATGGGCAGAATTGGCATGGATTGAACATTATCGGACAATTATAGATCGTGGGTACAAGTCGAAATTTAAGCAAACGATTTTTGATAGAGTTCAAGAGTTTTATACAGATGTTCAACCTCGTTTTTCAAGCAATGATAGCAACAAACAAAAGTGGCAACAATACTCAACCCCCGCACCATTGTCACTTTTGGCGGGTTGGTTTTGCGATGCAAACACAGCATCCTCCGTATTTGAGCCTTCAGCAGGGAATGGTTTAATGACTATTTACGCACCGCAATCGGTTTGCACGGTCAACGAAATAGATATGATTCGAGTGGACAACTTGAAATCACAACCATTTAAAGTTGTTTTGAACCGCGATGCGTCCGAACAATTCCCCGAATTTAAGCACAAGTTCGACGTGGTGTTGTCCAATCCGCCTTTTGGTACTTTGGTCGGTGAAGTGAACCGAGATTATGAATATGGTTTCAAAAAATTGGATTTTGTGATGGTCGCTCATGCTCTTGAAACGATGAAAAACGATGGACGTGCTGCCTTAATCATTGGTGGTAACATGGTGGCAAGTCACGAAGTCGCTAAAAAGATAAGTCGTCAAGCGGGTTTAAGTTGGTGCGACGACAATGGTAGAATTACGTCGAGCCGCCCATTTTGGGTGTGGTTGTTCCGCAATTACAACGTGGTGGACATTATTAACGTGGACGGTGATTTATACAGCAAACAAGGCACAAATTACCCCGTTAGAATGATTTTGATTGATGGTCGAAACAAATCCATTCAACCCCCAGCGAGTGTTGGAACACATCCACACTTTTTTGATAAACCAAAAGATTGGAACGAAATATACGAGCGTGTCGAATCAGCAAAAAAAGTAGCAGAAACAAATAATCCCAAAACTTTGCAAGAAACAGGTTTACGCATATTGAAACAACTTGAAATAGCTTTACTTTCTTTAAAAAATTAATAAAAAATAGCAAAATATGTTAATATTCTTTCATCCCGAAATATTCACCGATAGCCGATTTATGCGATTGGCAGGTGTTGAAACGCAAGAGCCTATTTTGACATGGGCGCAACATGAAAATTATTTGAGCAACCGCATTGAGCGATTGATAGAAAAAGCAATTGCTGAAACTGATTTTGAAACGGTGCGTTCACAAATCGAAAACCTTGTTGGGTATCAAATAGTAGATGATTCAGTCATTGATTTAGTAGATGCTGTTATGCAATGTAATGCGTTTACTGCCATGAAAAGCCGCCTTCGCAATGCGTGGGCAGATGTGTCGCCACAATCGGCACGTCAATATTTTAGCGATATGGCACGACCTATTTTTAAAGACACATCGTTGCCTGGATCAATGGCTTACGAAATGCAACGCCAAATGCGTGAACTGTATGATGAAAAATCATTGTCCGATTTTTTGGAAGAATTGGGGCAGTTTATGGACTTTGATGAAAGTGATTTAGAGGATTAATTAACGAAAGAACACAAAAAAGTAAAAAATATAATGGAAGAAAACGTAAAAAACAACTATACCCCCCTCAGTAAAAACCCGTTTAAGTTGGACGTGGTTGTGCCGCAAACGATGGCATTTGAGACGCAACGTGCCTTAGACCGTTTAAGGGCATTTTATGGTGATATTGACTTATTTGTGTCGCGCCGTTTGGGGTATCGCAACCGACAAGAAATGTACCGTGCTTTTTCAGCCGAGCAAATTGACGCGTTGGCAATGGCATTGCACAACATCGAAAAAGGTGAGGGCATGATTATCGGTGATATGACAGGTATCGGTAAAGGACGCATTGCAGCAGGGATTATCCGATATTCGGTTGTCAATGATTTGCCATGTGTGTTCGTGAGTGAGAAATCAAGTCTTTTTTCAGATATGTACCGGGACTTGATTGATATTGGTTATCCGCAAGCGTGTGCTTTTATTCTGAACGATGACACAGATGCTCAAATAAGCGTGGACATTGAGCAAGCCGTTTCAGACGATGATAGAAAGTCAAAACGCAAACAAAAAGGAGAAGCAGCACCTTCAGATTCGGAAGCGAATATGGAACAAAAAACGGAATTGGTACAAGTCAAAGTAGGTGCTTACCAATTTGAAGGTGAGTTAGCGGTTTTTAATAAACCCCAATTCAAGCGCATTGATGCAAAGGCAAAAAAGACAATTTTGCAAACGCAATTAATGGAAGCCATGCAACAAGATTTAGTTGAATTGCCAAAAGGTTACGATTTTGTGATGACGACTTATTCACAGTTTCAGTATGACAATGACGCTAAATTTGTTGCAATGAGCGTAAAGGCGGGTAATCGAAAATTTATGTTTGTGCCTTCGGCCAATGACCAAACCAAGACTGAATTTTTAAAAAAATACATCAAAGGTGGTGTGGTCATTATGGACGAAGCCCACAATGCAGGGGGTGACAGTACACAAGGCTATTTGACACAAATGCTTTTGAATAAATGCAAAGGTGCGTGTTATTTGTCTGCAACGTTTGCCAAAACACCCGCCAATATGCCTTTGTATGCCGTTAAAACGGTCATAAAAAACACCAATTTGAGCCGTGAAACGCTTAAATTGGCATTTAAAAAAGGGGGCGTTGCCCTTCAAGAAATCGTTGCGTCTGACCTCGTAAGAGAGGGTCAAATGTTGCGCCGCCAACGGACGTATGACAATATTCCTTTTCATGAAGATTATTTGATTGAAGCCTATCCACAGCACAAAGAGATATTCGACAAAGTGACCACTATTGTGCGCCAAATCATTGCGTTTCAAAGTGATTATATCAAAGGTTTTGTGAAGCAAACAAATGATGCTTTGAAAGAATCAGATGGTGGTGGCATCAAAGAAACACAAGGCAAAGCGGCGGGTACGATGGAAATTACAGGTGTTTTTAATACCATGCACCATTTGACCCAAACGCTTTTGTTTTCCCTTAAAGCGCGAGAGGTGGCTGATAAAGCCATTGAATTGTTACGCCAAAACAAAAAAGTGGTCATTGCTTTTGCCCATACGTGCGAAACCTACTTAGAAGAATTGGGTTTGGTAACAGGCGAAGTGATTGAATCAGATGGAGACAAACCCGCCGACGACTTTGCGGTGGTTATAGAAAAGATGCTTAAAAGTGTCATGGTTTGTCAAGTAAGTGATGGCAAGGGCAAAAAAGTTAAGCAACCCATTCCATTTGAACAATTGCCGTATTTAGCCCAATTGGAATACAATAAAATTGTGGAGAATATTCGTGATGCGGTGATTGGCATTTCGTTGTCTCCGATTGATGTGTTGATTAATCGGATTGAAGCGGCGCAACGTCATCCCGACTTTTACACTTTGAAAGCAACCAAACAAAAAGATGGGTCTTTCAAATTCGATAAAAATACGAATCGTCCGAGCGAAAACTATGTGGTGCGTGAATGCACAGGTCGTTCACACCGCATTGCAAATATTGATGGTTTGCCTACTTACATTGCTATTCGCAACAAAAAGAAGCAGTTTTTTTCAGAGTTTAACAATGGCACAGCCGATGTGTTGCTGATTAATCAGTCGAGTTCGACGGGTGTGAGTTGCCACAGTTCCGAAAAATTTGACGATGTTCGGAAAAGGTGTATGATTATCCATGAGTGCGAATTGGACATAAACATTCAAGTACAAAAATTGGGGCGTATCTACCGTTCAGGTATGATTGGTACGATTGAAAAACTCAATGATAATCTGCCCGAATATTTTTATTTAAGTTCGTCAATCCCTGCCGAAAAGCGAATGTTTATGATTTTGAAAAAGAAACTCAAATCATTGGATGCAAACACCACAGGCAGTCAAAGGAATAGCGAAGATACTTTGCAAACAGAGGACTTCTTTAATAAATACGGTGCGGGTATCATTCGCGATTATTTGACGATTGATGAACGAGGGCTTTATGACCTTTTAGGGGGTAAAACGTTGTTCAAAGACCCATTCGACACAAGTGACGATGAGGACGACAAACCAAGCCGTTATGGCAACGACGATGAGGAAGAAAGTGACGGACGCAGCGACACGGCAAGCGAGAAAATATGTTGGAAAACAACCAATCGTATTGCTATTATGCCCGTCGAAACGCAAGAAAAATTTTACGAAGATGTGGCGAGAAGATACGGCGATAAAATCGAAACGCTCAAACAGGAAGGCGAATACGACCTTGAAACAGAGTTTTTTGATTTCAAAGCCGTGACAAAACACAAGTATCTGTTTGTGCAAGGTAAAGGCGGTACAACGTCTTTTGACCGCGATGCGATTCGTGAAACGTGTGAAGTTGTCGTTTTGAAAAAAGCAAAAGGGTGGTCTGAAGTACAATCCGACATTAAAACTGCTTTGAAAGGGTCAACGCCCGAAGTGCAAAATAAAGTTGCTTTGCGCCAATTGGAAATAAAGTTAAAATCCATACTTGACGGTTCGGTTGCGGCTGATAAAAACAACTTAAATATGGCACGTACCAATGCGGCGGCGGCGGCAAAACAGTTGATGGACGTAGTGGTTGACTTAGGTTTTGTGGAAAAAATTAAAGACAATTTCTTTCAAGCGGCTGAAACATTTTGCGCTGAAAACTTTATCTTGACAGATTTAGCAGAGTTTGACATTGTTAAAAAATGGCAAACTTCGTTGGTGAGCGAAGCTAAAAAAGATGCGTTTATAGCCCAAATGAAAATCCGTTTTCCCGACGATAAGGATTTTAAAGAAGGTAAAATCAACCTTAATGTTTTGAGCGAGGAAGTTATTAGATTTCAAAAAGCCAAACAAAAAATAGCCAACGTTCAAGAAAAACTAAAAAACATGAAAGAAGCACGGGAACAAGAAACGGAAAAAGTCCGTGAATTGTACCGTTTCTATCAAGTTGGTCAACCAATTGCCATACGAACAGAAGTGCCAATAGAAACAGAGGACGGTCAAGCCAAAGGTTTTGACGTGGTTTTTGAGTATGGTATTGTCACCAAAGTAGATGCAAAACCAACATCGTCCAACTATTATGGTCTGTATAACGACTGCAAAGTGACGATTGCCGTTGCCAGTGGCAGACGTGAAATGGTGTATGGTATTCCGATGTTGGAAACTAAATTCAAAGTGAGTGAAACAACCAAAAGTCAAACCAATCTGCAAGAAAAAATTGACAACTGGAACAACCTCATTTTGAGTACAACCGAGGACAAAACAACCGTCAATATCGTAACAGGCAACCCTATTTTAGCGATTTCGCAAGGAGAACGTTTGGAAGGTGTCACAGCGCGATTGATTAAGTTTTCGACTGCCAAAGGAAGTATTAAAGCAGGGGTTTTACTCAAATTGGGCAAAGATGCCAAACTCCGTGCGTCCGTTCCGATTGATGCCGTTGACGTTCTCAAAAGCAAAGTGCCGTTAAAGGTGGACGATGACGATGTAACGTTCATCACAATTTATGGTGGTGTGCGTATGACCATACCCAGAATATATACGGCAAAAGACGGTAAATTTGACAATGCTGAAATCACCGACCTTATCACACGGTCACGGCAAGAGGAATATTATGGCGAAAAAGGTTCATTCAAGCAGTTGGGCGGCAAAGGCGAAATGTTCGCCGATTTTGCTACCGACAAAGTGCCACAATTATTGAAGATTCTTGCCAAACAACCTTACAACTACACAATGTCTATTGCTGCCAACTCCATTGAAATTAAAAATGAACAGGGGTATGCAGGGGATGATGATGACGATTTCGTGCCAAACGAGACAATCAACTTAGCAGCAGAGTTTAAAGTTTTTTGGTACGTTTTACCATCAAAATACAGCGCGGGTATTTATCCGTCTGAAAACTATGTTGAGGTTTTGGACGAAGTGGACGGTTTGAATTTCGGTATCATCGGTTATTCCGAACCCCTCAGTATAAGTCGCAAAGCAGGGAACGGTTTGGTTAACTATTGGGAATCTGAAAAATTGTGTTTGGAAGATTGGTACGACAAGTGCAAAAACAAAGACGATTTCAAAGAAAAAACACAAGTTTTGGAAGGTTATGAAACCAAAGAAGCAGCAGAGGCTTTGGGTCGTTGGATGTACCAACACAGTCCCGAAGATGGCAACGCTGAACTTTATTTCGGCAATATTGATGTACCTGAATTGGGCATGGCAGCTTTGCAACGTTTCAAAGTTAAAACCGTTGCCGTGGGTCAAAAAACGGCTAATCGGATTCTAAAACAACTCAAAATCGCTTTGGCGACTTTGGGTCAAAGGCAAGTGAGTAACTAATTTTTTATAAGTAAAAAGGGGGATTATTTACCCCCTCAGTATAAACACAAAAACAATGTCAAATTCTTCAAATTCAAAAATCAGTCAAGCGTTGGCTGACTATATAGCCGATATACCGTACATCGGTGAAAGTGGCAGAGCCAACGAACCGATAACCATAGACGACTTATCGCCTGAATTGCGTGAGGCAATTGAACGTGGTGGTCAAGGCGGTGGCGGTGGTTCAACGACAATCAATTTGGGCGTACCAGACTTCAATCTGAAAAATGAAGTTGCCCCAAGTGCTGCCAAATCAGGCGTAGTGCCGATTATTCGCACCGTCGAGGTATCGGTCAACAACGCAATGGCAAAACACGCCGCATTTTTTAAAGTCATAGATGATGTCGTGTCTGGCAACAACGTTTTTTTGGTTGGTGAGGCAGGGACGGGCAAAACCTACTTAGCTGAAAGAGTATCAAATGCGCTGAAACGTGAATATGTTACCCTCAATTGCAACCAATGGACACCACCGAGAGAAATTTTAGGCGGCGAAACAATTAGCGGTTACAAAGATGGAAAACTTGCCGATGCGTGGGAATTTGGTAAAATTCTGATTCTTGACGAATTGCCCAAACTTGACCCCAATACGGCGGGTATCTTGAATGAGGCTTTGGCAAAATCGGACAAAGTAGGCGCAGATTCAAAACTCACTTTACCCAATGGTCGTGTGATTGAAAAACACCCTAATTTTGGGTGTATCGCAACGGGCAACACAACGGGCAAAACGGTGTCAAGTCGCTACGGTGGTAACAATCGCCAAGACGGTTCTTTGATTGACCGTTTTTCAAGTTGTTATTATTTTATCCAATTTGACCGAAATTTGGAAATAAATAACATATTTACCCCTGTATTTACGATTTGTGACCAAATTCGTACCGTCCTTTTGGCAGAAGAAGCCGACGAGATTATGACCCTTAGAACGATGTTGCAAATGAACCGTATTTTTCATCTCGAAATGCAGCGCACATTAGGCAATGTCGAAAATGTAGAAGGTGGCAAAACCTTAAAAGATTCGATTGAAAGCTATATGGCAACGATGGATGAAGACATGCGCCAAGTGGTTGAGGAGAAGGTTGATTTTCGTATGTTTTCCCACACTTACAAGGATATGGCAACATACAAAAATGATTTGAAAGAATTTCAAAACGGTACGAAACGCATACCCCCTCAGTAAAAACGGCAAAAAATGGCAAAACTTCTTTTTTTTAGGGATAAAAAAGGCAACGGCGGTGGTGATGGCGGTGGCGATGGTAATGGTCAAGGTAATGGTCAAGGCGAACCGAAAGGCGTGTCAAGTGGCAAACAAGGTTTAGGAGAACCAAAAGCGACAAAAGAAAAAGGTAAAGGCACATCAAAGAAAGGTGAAAACTTGATGGATGAGGTTTTGAGTAGTCTAAATGATGATTTTGGTCAAAACCAAGCCAAACAAAGTAGTCCTTACACGCAAGGTCGTTTATTTTGGGTCAATTGTGATAGCCCTCGTGCCTTACACAATTTCACGGACTATCATTTCAAAAAAATGGGTAGCCATTTGAAAAATGAATGGTTGAACTTTCAAAAATTGAGCCAAGACGAAATTAATCGAAACAATACCGATTGGTTTGGTTCACCGATGCCGCAAAGTATTGCTGAATTGGACAAAATGAAAGCGTTTCGACACATTGACCGATACAATGAACTTAAAAAGAAATTGTCAAAAGAACTTAAAGCCTTAAAAAAACTGAAAAAAATTGACATTGTGCCTGTTCGTAAAATTGCTTACAATGACCGCGAATTGGGCATTTTTAGCTTTGATGCGGCGGCTATTTCTTTACGGAAAGATAAAGACGACAAAGGCAAGAAAATCATTGTGAGTGATAATAAAAAGTCATTTGCCTACTTTGAAGAAAAAGACAACCAAAAGCGGTTTGTCAGAATTTATGTCACTCGTCCATCAAGTGCGGCGGCGGGTGATGCAGACAATCTTCTTTGGAAAGGTATTTTAGCAGCTTTGTTGACAGAGGAATTGACAAGTTTACAGTTTGATGTTGAGGTCGTTGGTATCAATGGTACAACGGATTTCCAAAGCGGCGGTGGTTCTGGTTACGATTATTACGCCACGTTTACGAAGTTTAAGAAAAGTCAAGGACGTTTAAATGTTGATGAATTTTTGATGCACGTTGCAGATGCAGCATACATGAGGTATCACGGTTTTAAAGAACAAATTGCCACGTATCAAAATTTTAAACACTACAAAAAGCAAACTGAAAAATATGGGTCAATGACTTTTGATTGGAGTGTTGCTTATCTCATTGAGCAAATAAATGATGGGTCAAAATATCTTCTCATCAACAATGTGTTCAGCGAAGAAGCCCTTTTAGAACAAGTCACCAATATTTTAGAACAAGTTAAGAATGGTACATTTTTACAAACTCGATACACGCAATGAGACAAGAAGTAAAAACTAAAATAATAGCTGAAGCTAAAAAAGACCGCAATGAATGTCAGCACAACAGTTGCTACGACTTTCAGTTGTTTTCAAACGAAAATACTGAGGGGTACTTTGTCCGTTACACCAAAAGCAGTTTTAATGGGCGAAATTTTACCGAAGATTATCGGTGGCTGTGTTTTGATGCAGACGGTAATCGCTCTAACTGTGACCCTATTTTTGAATCCGTAAAGGACGAAAACCGCTTTTATATGGCGATGCGTCCGATTGAATCTTTTACAATATGATATTAGCAGCACAAAAATTAGCCGACTATTTCGATACGTTAAATTCAGAATTACGGCTCAAAGTCAATCAATTGAGCGATTTAGCAAAAAAGATTGAGCATGAAAAAAGCAAAGTGCAAACGTCCGCTTTGAATTTCGACGATTTTGACGAAACGGAAAAAGCAGAAATCGAAAAAGAACTGGCACAACCAATACCAACCAAATGGGTACAACTGTTTGGTGACTTGTCGCTTCGTGCTTTGTTTGAGGGCGAAACACAACGCTTTTTTGCGAAAGGCATGATTGACCAAAATGGAATAGAACGAGCGTGTATTTTTCACGGCAAAAACAAATATTTGCCATGTTCGCCTGTTTTATACCTTATGCTCAATTTGCCCAATTACAAAGTGTATCAAGCCAATGATGGCACTTACACCGCCGATGTGTCGGACTATTTGCCTGAACATGAAGAACTACTTAAACAAGCAGACCGCCAACTGACAAAAGCGATAATTGCCGATTGGCAAAAACAAATAGCTGAAAGCAACGTACCAAACTTACTAAAACAATTGAGTATATTGGTTACAACATAATTTTTCAAATTTAAGATTTTAAACACAAAAACAATGTATAAACTCGCAAACTTGACGGTCTTTGATGTGACCCGTCTCAAAGATGTTTCTATAAAAAACATTGCTCAAACTGAAATTGATGGCAGACAACTTGACCTCATGGAAGCCTACAACGCGGTCAAAGCCATCTCCGACGATTTCAAAAAATCGGACGATACCGCCAAAAATATTGACGCAGTAATGTGGGAATATTTAGAATTAACCGATTTCTTCAAAAAATCAGATGTCGTCAAGGCTACAATCGCACCCGACAAGCCAACTGCTTCACCTTCGCAAAAACAAATCCTCGAAGCCAAAATAAAGGGTTTTCAAACAGCATTGAAATTTGCTAAAACAGATGAGGAAAAAAAGATTATGGAAACCAAAATCAAAGGCTTTCAAACGGCATTGAAATTTGCCAAATAAGTAAAATTGAACACAAAAGCGATGTATAAATTAGCAAAACTTACACCATCAGGTGTCGAAAGGCTCAAAAGCATAAAATTCAATGACAAAAGTTTAAGTCTTGAAGATGTGTATAAAACTGCCAAAACCATGTCGCAAGGTTTTACGGTGGCTCATGCTGACGCACAAAAGATTGACGCAATGACGTGGCAGCATCTTGAAAAAGTAGGGTTTATCAAATCCTCAGATGTGAAAACCGATATTACAGTTGTAGCAATTCCCGACGATATTAAACTGTCAACAACCGTTAACCAACAATGGCAATGGACACCACCACCAACTAAGATTTTTACAAAACGTCCACCTCATAACTCAAAGTTTAAATTTCAAATTGGGGATAGGGTTATTATCAAAATACCAAGTGACCGACTTGATAATACGCAAAGTCAAATCGGAACAATCATAAAGCAAGATAGGACTATGGACGAAGTAAAACGTTACAATAACATTTATGATATTGAAATGGAATATGGTTTGACCAAAGTGAGTGCTTTTGAATTTGACTTAGAAAAATTTACAATACAAAAAACACCCCCACCAACTAAACTTAAAATAGGTGATAAAGTAAAACCCAAAATCGGTTATTACACAGGCGAACTATGCTATGTTGTTGCAATTGCCACACATTCAAATAACTACATAGGCGTATTACCAAGTCATTCATCAGTAGCAGAGTATTTTTACAACGAGGAATTTGTTGAATTTGTGGAAAGACCACAACCTCATGTTTGGTCGCAAAAACCTTCTGTTAAACATACCGACTTTAAAGAAGGTGATGCCGTAAAAATCATTGATGGCTTTTTTAGTGGTCGAGAAGGTGTTGTTAAATATGTTTACCAAAACGACGAGCGTATTCAAATTGTGTTAGATGATGAAGTGACAAATCGTATGTTCCAGAAAAATGATTTGGAATTGATTGTTCAACAACAAACCTTGCCGCAACCTATCCGTGCCGAAAAGCCCGAAAAGCAATTTCCATTGTGCAAAAAATTTATGCACAAATTCCAATGGGAAGCCGTAATGGATTATGAGGAAGAACGCGACGATGTTTTGCAAAACGTAGAAGCGATGCTCAAAAAAATACCACGCAGACAAAATGTAAAGTTTGAAGAATCGGTTGTTTGGGCGCATTACTTTGTCGGTGGTTCGGATTGGTTTATTCTTGACGCGCATGGTGACTATTTTTTCTTGTATGCTATTTTGAACAGCGATACGCAGATGTCGGAATTGGGTAGCGAATTTATTAGCGAAATGACAAGCATAGGTAGTGGTTATAACCATCCTCAGTTGGATTTCTATTGGCAACCCAAGTTTTTAGCAGAGGCTTTGCACGACGCATATCCAGATGATTTCAAGAAGCCTCCCCAGACTTACGAACAATTTAAAGAATCTATTGTGGAAGCTAACAAGGGTAGTGAAATTAAGCATGGTGATTTTACAAAAATTGACGACATACCCAAGTTTACCCCCTCAGTAAAAGAAATGCTTGAAACCAAAATCAAAGGATTTCAAACAGCATTAAAATTTGCCAAAACAGACGATGCGAAAAAGGTTATAGAAACCAAAATCAAAGGTTTCCAAACGGCAATGAAGTTTGCCAAATAAATTAAATAGATTAAAAATATTTCATAATTAAACACAAAAACTAAGATGTCTATTCAAGAATTAAAAGAAAGTATCCAAGAATTGAAAGATGCAATTGCCGTTTCATCAGCCGAAGATATTGCCGTGCTACAACCCATACTCGATGAGGCAGAGGAACAACTGCAAGTGGCTGAAAAAAAAGAAGCCAAACCCAAACGCCCAAGTGCAGTTGACCGCATCCATGATGAATTGGAAGTCGAAAGCCCTCAAATGGCGGATGCTGAAAAAGCCGATTTTGCCAAAAGAATGAAAAAGGCAAGGGACGCTAAAGCAGCCGCCGATATTCAAAAAAGATGGACTGCTCGTAAAGAGCAAAAAAAATCTGAAACCCAAAAACCGACCCCCTCAGTATTAGGACTAAAATTAAAAAAGAGTAGTGGTGGAGAAGAATTTGAGTTAATTGTTCATGATATTGAATTTGATAAAGATGGACACGGTAAGGGTGACTTTTCAATTGAGAAATCTACTGACGAAATCGGTTTGTTGCTCACGGGGAATATCAATTCTGATACTGATGCAGTAGTAGAATTTTTGAAAGATACGGAAAATTGGCTTCCTCAAGCTGCAAAAGTGCTTGAAAAGGAATTGCAGAATTGTAGTGAGTTCACTTTTGATGAACACCCAACTTGGGATTATACAATTTATTCGGATAGAATCCAAATCAGAACGTTTTTTGAATGTATTGATAAGGCAAAAAACAACGCATCAAAAAAACCGACCCCCTCAGTAAAAAAGCCGAAAAGTGGTAAAATTGACAACATTGACAAAAATACCAAAATTGGCAAAATCACCAAAAGAGAGATTGACGAACTGCAACGTGTCCATATCGGTTGTGACCAATACGCCATGCTCAATGATACAGATGAAGTCTGGACGGTTGATACAGTCGTCGGTACGCTCACTTGCAAGCCCAATGAGGTGGTTTTGTTTTTGAAAACAGGCGACCCTTTTACGGTTATGCAACAAAAGACTTTCAAAGGTCGCTGTATCAAAGTGGGCGATGAAGACAAGGTCACAGTTGAGGTCGAAACACCCATCGGCAATAAAGAAGTGGCCCGTGTGAATGAAGCAACGGGCGAAGTGGAAACAGCCCCTAAAAATCGGAAAAAGCGTGTATCAAAACACATCGAAGATAAAGTCGAGAAATTGGCGAAAAAGATGGTTGGTGATAATTGTGACGTGGTGCAATTCCTTAAAGATGTGGAAGGTTCACCCCTCGATGATGCTGTTTGGGGCAAAGTGGCTGAATGGAATAAAAAATTGACGCAAGAAAAGATTGACCGCATTGGTATTGACGATGAAGGGCATCTTATTGCACAAATGGCAGATTATTCAGGTGTATTCGGCGACCTCATTAAAGATAAGTCGTATTACAAAATTTGTGCGGAACACGGCACATGGGAACTTTTGCCAAAATCGCAATGGTCAACGCTTGAGGCATCGTTCCAAAAGCGCAAATTCAAAAGCCAATACGGTTTGGCAGAAATGAAACGCTACTACAACTACGGCGACCCGAAATCTAAAAAATACGATGCTAAGTTGATGGAGTGCAAAACGTTGGGGAAAGAAGCCTACGCATTGCGCTCAAAGGATTCGGCACAAGCCAGCGAACTGTATAAAAAACACTATGCAACGTGTCGCAACCAAGTCTTAAATGAATACAATCGTGTTTACTTGCAAGGACTTCACGGTTTGGCAGCAGAACACAAAGCCGAAAATGCGGGTGTCAGTTACAGAGATGCTTTGAAGCATATTCGTGTCGAATTGCACGAAAAAGCCTTAAAGCAAGCAGCATAAATAAAGAAGGTATGTGACTTATAGGGAGTCAAAGTTCACGGAATTTTTTTTTGATGGCGTGTTGCCAATGTCAAATTTGGCAACACGTTTTTATTCATTTTCGCTAACATAATAAAAAATATGCCAAGTATAACCCGGCGTTGCGTCAGCTGCCAATGCGAAGTACACCCTATTTACGACATTGAAGAAAAGCCAGAAAATGGCATGTGGCTGAACGCTACGGTTGGACGGTTTACGGCCAACTATGGGAGTATATTCGACGGTGATGAATTTGTCATTGCTGTTTGCGATGCGTGTATGTCGGAACTAAAAACAAGGGTGGAATGGCATCCAAAATTTGATACTAAATGTGTAAAAAAACAAAATATATAAGTCGTGTCGTTGCCAAAAAACGAATGGCTGAAATTCAATCGGAAAGGTGGCATCGTGAAAAAACACCTATCCGAGTATATGAGTGCAAAGAATGTGGCTTTTTCCACATGACTTCAAGACCGATGGGTGAATATGCAAATAACACAGAAACAATGACAAATGAGCCAAGAACTAAAACGAAACCACATTTACAAAGGCAACGCCCTCGATATACTGAGGGGTATGCCCAATGGGGTGATTGATTGTGTCGTCACTTCACCACCATATTGGTCGCAACGGAATTACAATACCGAGCCGCAAATTTGGGGGGGTGACAAAGATTGTGACCATGTATTTCAACAAGGCAAAGTGATAAAAATGCAACCCAAACGTGACCATTTGCCCAATGGTGACTATGCAGACACACGTGGCAATGAATTGAGCCGCAAAGTAGTGGATTTATATACAGGGGACACTTGCCAAAAATGTGGCGCATGGCGTGGCGAATTGGGTATGGAAGACGACTTCAAAGCGTTTATCGCTCATTTGGTTGAGATTTTTGCAGAGGTCAAAAGGGTACTGAAGCCGACGGGTACTCTATTTGTCAATATCGGTGACAGTTATGGTGGTTCGGGTCATGGTGAACCGAAAGATGCAAAAAGTGGCGATATTGTTGGTAAAAATCGAATTTTAGACAATGAGGACAATAAATCTGGAAAATTGCAGCATTCGCAACTCAATAAATCATTGATTGGTATAACAGACCGTTTCAAAATTGCCATGATTGATGAATTGGGTTTTAAATGCCGCAATGAAATCATTTGGCACAAACCAAACCAAACCCCTCAAAGTGCCACAGACCGATTCACGAACGATTACGAAAAGGTGTATTTCTTTACAAAATCGAATAAATACGACTTCAATCAGCAATTTGAGCCATACAGCGAACCCATCAAACGCCGTGGTGTCCGCGCACTTGTACCCAACGTCAAAAACCGCAATATGCGAACCGTTTGGTCAATTAACACAAAAGCAAGTGGTGTGAACCATTTTGCCACATTTCCAGATGAATTGCCAAGAAGGTGTATTGTGGCAGGGTGTCCGATGGGTGGTGTTGTGCTGGACCCGTTTGCAGGGGTGTCCACAACTCTCAAAGTGGCTAAACGGTTGGGGCGTGAGTATGTTGGTATCGAACTCAATGATGAATATGCCAACATGGGCATTGAGAAAGTTGCTGAATCAGAATCAGAAATACAAGAATGGATTGATAGAGTTAAAAATCATGTTGCGAAAGAAGGACATGAACTAACGATGTTGGGTTTGGCAAACGATGGACAATACTACGCCCGTATTTGTCCACGTGGCTTCAATCGGTTGGCGTTCAAGTCATGTTGGCATCATGTTTTGAATTTTGGCGACTTAACCACAAAGGCATTGAAAAAAGCAAAAGGCTTTGACACAAAAACAATGAAACATATCTTTTATGAAAACTAAACCCCTCAAAATCTTGGTGGCTTGTGAAGAAAGTCAAACCGTTTGTAAGGCTTTTAGGAAATTAGGACACGAAGCATACAGCAACGACTTACTGCCTTGTTCGGGTGGACAACCCAATTGGCATTTGCAAATGGATGTTTTTAAAGCCGCAAAATTAACAGATTGGGATATGATGGTGGGTTTTCCGCCATGCACACATCTGGCCGTGTCGGGTGCTGCGTGGTTTGCCGAAAAACGCAAAGATGGACGACAAAAGAAAGGTATTGATTTCTTTATGAAAGTGGCAAAATTGCCCATCAAATATAAAGCCATTGAAAATCCCGTGTCCATAATGAGTACCGTTTGGCGTAAGCCTGACCAAATCATACAGCCGTGGCAGTTTGGCAACAAAGCCCAAAAAACAACGTGTCTGTGGTTGACCAATTTACCACCGTTGCGACCCACTAATGTGGTTTCTAAAGGCAAATTTTTTGAATACGTGGATAAACAAACAGGCAAACTCAAACGGCAACCACAATGGTTTGCCGATGCGTTTTTGATACATGGTCACAATGCTGAATTGCGCCAACGCATACGCTCAAAGACCTTTCAAGGTGTGGCTAATGCGATGGCAGCGCAATGGTCAAAATATGTGATCCTGGACAAAGCGAAAACGAAACATTTTGCAGTAAATTTGCGATAGTTATAAAACAAAAAAAAAGAAAAAGTTATGGATACGGACATTCTTTTATTGCTTCTCAAAACCGTTTTTTTCGCCGTGCTTTTATGGCTTATATTCTTTTCAAGGTTAGATGTAACCAAAGAAGGGCGTGTGATATTGTGGTATGGTGTGTGTGAAAAAAGTAAGTTTATTTATTTGTTCACCATAAAACTATAATGGTGCATGGTGGAACGGTGGAAAAAGAAATGCGAATTTATACACTTAAAACATACACTTATCCAAGTGTACTAAATATGTAACATGGTAGAACGTTGGGAAAAGAAATGCGAAGGTATCGCTTCGATGCAGCGCAACATGAACAAATTGCTGAAGCAAGTGAGTGACGACCTATTGAGCAAAGATGAAAAAACCGCTTTGACTGCTTTGGTGGTGCGTATCATTCTGCGCACGTCCGAGCGTGTGGGTAACGACGAAAGTGCCAAAAATGGGCATTTTGGTGTAACAGGCTTCAATAGGTCGCATATTTCAGAACTCCACAAAGATGGTAATTTGACTTTGCGCTATGTCGGTAAATCGGGTGTGACACATAAAAAGTGGATTAACATTGGTACGTTGGGTATGCAATTGCTTTTACCCCTCAGTAAACGACAAGCAGCTGTAGCCCGGCTGTTTCAAACCATTGATGGTACGCACATATCCAGAATAGTGGTCAATGACTACTTAGCGCAATTTGGCGTAACGGCAAAAGACATTCGTTGCTACAACTGCAACGACATTGTTTTGAAAAATCTTCGATTCAAGACAATGCCCAAAACCCTCAATGAACGCAAAACCGTATTCAACACGGTATTAAAAGACGTGGCTGCGTACATCGGACATGGTGCGCCGACATTGCGCCGACATTACCTCATACCAAGTATAGAAACCCAATTTATTAATTTCGGTAAAATAAACTCAAGTCCAAAATGTTGAAAATGAAAAAAAACAATAGCGGCAATGGTGGTGGTACGAACGATGGAGGTTATATTTGGGTCGGTTAAAAACGAACCATGTAATAATTTTTCCAATCGTTAAGTAAAAAAAAGCCGCAACACTTATAAGGTGTGCGGCTTTTTGTTTTTAAACAAGATGCAAAAATAAAAATGTGAAAATAAACGCCCTCAACGCATACAACTTTAAGGAGACTGCTTTAAGTTTGTAACATGTTTTTATGCTATTATAATTTGAGTTGCTTTCCTTGCTTGTACGAACGAAACTTATTTCTTCACACCAAAACAAAAGCCTAACCGTTCAATGGTTAGGCTTTTTGTGTTTTTACCGCCTACTTCGACAATTCTGATTGTCACAGGCAAAGTATTGATACTGATGTTTTGTTTCTCCATTATTTATTATGATTTATTATTTTGTAAAAACTCGTCTTAGACTTAATACCTAAAGACTGCATTATTTCTTTTACACTCATATTATTATTATCCTTATCGGCATACAAGGCTTTGGCGATTTTTTCTTTTTGCAAAAACATAGGCGACAAACCTTTTGGTCGTCCGCCCACACGTCCGCGTGACCTTGCGGCTTGTAACCCTGCAATGGTGCGCTCTCTTATTTGTTCCACCTCATATTCAGCGAATACCGCCATGAGTTGAAAAAAGAAACGACCAGTTGAGGTGGTTGTGTCCACCTTACCATCCAAACTCACTAACTCAACACCTTGTTCTTTTAAGGTATCGGAAATGTCAATGAGGTCTTTGAGGTTTCGCCCTAATCGGTTGATACGCCACACTACAAGCGTATCGCCTTTGCGAAGTAGGGATAGCATTTTATCCAATTCAGGTCTGGACCTTTTTCTTCCGCTTATTTTTTCGGAGAATATTTGTTCACAACCATAAGCCTTCAATGCGTCTGTTTGCATATCGGGGTTTTGGTCAATCATGGAAACACGTTCATATCCTATTTTCATGTTGTAAAAGTACATAAAAACGTTAATCTGTATATATTATGTGCATAGTTTTTGTGTACGGCTATTAAATACTCTTTTGGGTAATAAAAAGCCCCCTCAGTATGCTTTTTTACTGAGGGGGCGAAAACAGTGGTTTTTATGGACTTGGTTGTTTAGATTCTCCTTGTAATTACAGAATGACCAATCGTACAATAATCTCCCTTTTTCAAGGCTTTTATTTCTTCTTGTACCTTTTTAGGGAATGTCCCCTTATCGTTATCTGCCATCAGACGTGTTAGGGAATAGGTTTCGGTTGATCCATCAATGGAGTACCTTCTGATAGCCTTTTTTGTTTTTTTTGCCATGACTTTTATTTTTTATTAATGATACGGATTTGAGTGACTTTTTACGGATTTGTAGGAAATGTTGTTACTACTGTATTTGAGAAAGGTTTGTATTGAGGCATACGAAGCCTTTTTCCGTGTATTTATTAATTGTGCTTTTCAATACCTCTATCCATTTGGGGTCTGAAAGATAATGCTCAATTGTGAGAAAATATTTGAGGATACGTATATCTCCCATATCTTTTTTATCTTGAAATACAAGACCCTTGACTTGCCACTTCTTCACCTTTTTGTCTAATATGATTTTGTTTAGCAACTGCGAAACATGAAGGCTTAACGGTTCAAAGGTTTCGCCCGTTGCATCACCTACCAAAGCGACTAACTTAGAAATGTCTTCGTAGGTATTGCCTTTTGTTGGGTGCATGTCGTCGCATCCACCTTTGCCGCTGTTTTCTACGGTGCAAAGTGGTTTGCCTTGCACATGAATGACTGCTTGGAAACATGTCGTTTCTTCCGACATTTTGTCATAAATCTTTACGTTTTTCAACGTGATGTCTTCTAATTTGAAATTTGGAAAATCCATAATTGTAATTGTTTAGAATGTTATTAAAATATGAGTGCCTATTCAGACGAAATAAAAAGATGAACGCAAACCACCATTTTTCTTAATTACCCTTGTCGGTGGACACACCTTCGACAATGCTGCAATGTCTTCTTCGGTAATTTCGTAATCTCTTACCATAATGGTGAACCAATAGGAGTCACCTTTACTTTTTTTGGAAATTATTTCATTGTTCGGAAACCGTTTTACAAAAGCCTTACGTAAGGCTGTTTGTATTTTTCCGATTTCTTCATCCGTTGCTTTAAGTGAATTGAGTTTAGCGACCAAATCGCTTGTTTTGACTTTTGCTGACATTGTTGTTATCTTTTTAGATTGTTTGAAAAATTGATTGATTAATGAGTGTGGTCAATATTGTAGCACTTTTCTTAATGAGAACTTTGCATCGTCATAAGACAAAGCAATTTCATGTAATAGGCTTTTGAAGTCTGTGATATACCTCGAAAATCCCCCATGCCAATTATGTCCGTAATATTGCATGACGTTGTACGTCATTGACTTTGGTTCATTATCTGCATTGCCTGTTAGATAGTAGCAAGCCACTTGCGAACCTTTGCCGAAATTTGGTTCACCATCATTGACGTACACCCTTTTTTCGCCGTTTATTTGGCAGACGGATACCCACATACCTCTGAATCCATCCCCCAACAACTCAAAAAGTTTTTGTGATTGGTCTTTCATTTTTGCAGCATTTTTGGTGCTATCCATGAATGTGTTTATTTGGTCTTCTACCAACTTGGCAGAAACAATTTCCATTGCTTTGTCGCCCAATTGGCGTTTAAGCAGTTCGCTCAATAGCAGTTCAAATTTTGCTACTAATTCTACGTCTGTGGTTGTGAGATTTTGCATGATTTTTTATTACTTTAATTAAGTTTGAAAAAAGTTTTTTGCTGAATTGCGATACAAAGATAACAACATATTTACGTAAAAGTCAAGTAATACCTGTTATTTATTTTTGACATAAAAAAACCACCTTTCTTTCGAGAAGTGGTTTTGTATGAGGGGTGTGTTATTGTACTGCGTTCCGTTTTAGTTTAGTAAATACCGCCACAAAGTTAGCCGCATGGTTAGCGGCGCGAGAAATGATGCCCTCGTTAAAATAAGTTTTGTATTGGCACATCTCTGGTATGCGCCAGTTTTTGTGGGTTTCTAAATTGCCCACAAAAACAAATTTGGCACGTTTGATAATATAATCGCTCTCAATGCCCTCAATATTACCTCCCGCGCTGTGGTGTTTGGGGTCATATTTGTGTGTGACCCAACAACCAAGTACCGTTTTTGGACGGTGCTTTTTAATCGCCTCTTTGTAATTTAAACCCTTAACATCTGAGGGATATATGATTGTTGGTTGTTTAATTTTGGCATACATTTCTTGGTATTGCTTTTTGTCTTGTTGTTTGCTATCTGTCATTTTCACGCCGAGTAAGCGACCAACATCGCCACGCCCTGCACCGATTTCGATGCAGTTGTCTAAGTCGTCGCCTATGACATTTTTTAGCAACTCCAACAGTTCAATGGTAGGGAACTGATAGATAGCGTAATGGTGGGCAAACACACGGAGTTTTTCCCAACCAAACTGCATTAAGTCTTTGGCAGACAATAGCTTCATGTGACCTTTATCGTCAAGGAACGCTTATTCAAGTTCCGTGATGTCATGGTTCTGCATGTGTAAGCCATTTTTTAGAGCCAATGGAAGGTTTATGTTTTTTATTAAGGAATTTGACATTGTATTGATTTTTAGTTTTGATTAATCTTAGACCATTCCTTTATGATGAACTTTAAAAACGCCACATTTTCTATATGGGCTTTATAGATGTGAAATGGTTTTCTTTTCACAAAGTAAACCAACTTGCAACTAAGCAAAATTTTGAGATGCTCTCCAACAATGGCAGAACTTCGATTGATTTTTGCCAGTGCTGCATCTTGTCTTAAAAGTTCAATTATATCGGTTGGGCTTATGCCTAATGGGTATTTTCCAAGTAGGTCAATGATTTTCCTACGAATTGGATGGTCAATTGCGTCAATCGCCAGTCGCAATTGACGAACGTCTTTGTTTTTTTTCATTTCTACTTTTAATTTTGATGAATTATAATTTCCATTTCCCTCATCGGTGGACAATTGCCTGTGTGTTGCGCCAATAGCCTATTGATTAATTTGGTGTCGGTTATAAGGGGTAATTTGACACCCTCTTTCGTGTAGGGCAGAATTTCCACGCACCATTTTTTGTCTTCCAATTTGAATATACCAACAAAGTCGGTTTCAAGTGAAAGGGCTGCTTTTGGAAAGTCAATGGTCACGAATAGACTAATGACATCATATTCAAGAATATAATAATTCACGACATTATAAACATCGTGGATGGTTCTGATATGGGCAATTGCACCTATTATCTTTTCTGTTTTTGTATTGGCAAAAATCTGGAACGGATGGTGTTGTCCGTTCGTAGTGTCAATGTTTTCGACAAAAGTTTCGTAAGTCATATTTGTTATTTTATGGATGAAAAAATTGAGTTTTATACTGAGGGGGTCAACGCTGAATTAAGAATGTGTAAACCAAGTTCAGGTATTACACAGTTTCTAAGTGCCTTTCTTTTGTTAATGCCACCATAAAGCGACAAATCAAAACCAAACTTTTGCTCTAATAATTTTCGTTCATCTTTTACTTTTCCAGTTCGCCAATTAGTGTCTAACTCAATTTTGGGAATATTGCAATTACTCCAAAAATAATGTCGGTCTATTTCAAATGTCGGCTTAATGAGTGGCTGATAATATGGTTTTACATTTTCAACTACCCATTTTCCTTTATAGAAATTAGATAAAAGAATAATTTGTTGATAAAGAGACATATCTGCATAAGTAATCGCATTTTTCAATGCTAATCTCAACCTTGAGTGTGTTGGACATGGTGGTGACAACCAAATGAAATCAAAATTCATAAAATTTTCAATTAAGTAGTCGTGCATATTGCTAACTATAATAGTATCATTTTTGTATAGTTTTTGATAAATATTGGCAATGTTAGAATCTAACTCAACGGCAGTTATATCGTGGCAATCTCCCCACAATTTGCGATTTCCACCAATCCCTGCATATCCGTTTAGTATTTTATATTTTTGTTTCATGTAGATAATTCCGTTTTTTTTTATTTTATGGATGAAAAAATTGAGTTTTATACTGAGGGGGTCAATGGTTTTCTAAACCGTTCTAACGCTTTCAGGCATTGTTTACAAGTTGGTATCCGTCTCACGCCTTCATCGTCAAAGGTGTACCTATGGGCATCTTCTCCGAGCGTACCTGACCAATCGCCGCCGTGTCGTCCATTGGTCGGTGTGCAAAGAAAGTCCCCTGCAAATCTTTTAAACTTGCCTTTTGTGTAATCTTCTTTCAAGTAGATGTGTGTGACGGTGTTTGCTGCATGACCATTGCCACTACTGTTTGCGCTCAATCCACTTAGGCGTTCCTTAATTTCTAAGGAGAATCGAAAAGGAATGTCTGCATGTTCAGCCCAAAACTTTGCTGAATCTAAGCGATATTGTTCCTTTTCGGCTCTTTCACGTTCAATTCTGTCAAGCCTGTCTTTTTCCTTTTTTTGAATGCGATAAGCCTCATAGGCTGCCACTTCAGACACATAATGGGCGCGTAATGCCCAAAAGGGTGCTGACAAAGTAATTTCTTCGCCTACACGTAGTGGTACATCAGGCTTGAACCCAATGCCATTGACAACGATGCTATCCGCATCTGTTACGAACACATTGCGTTCTCTGAACCTATCAAACATGTAAGGATTTCTGATTTCTCCTAATGGGAGAAAATTAATGTGATTTGGACGTTCCATCATAAATTTATTTTTGTGATTCGCTAATAATATCGTTCGTGAGTTGCGCCAACAAAAAGTTATTGCCAAGTTGATAATTGGCTGCTGCAAACTCTTTTACGGCTTTTGGTAAATCTGTTTTGAATTGGTAAAAAAACTCGTAGGTTTTTTCGTCAACGATGTAATAAATTGCACCGCCTTGTTCGTGGTATGCACCAATCAAACAGTCAAAGGCATTGTTTATATACCCTTCTTCACCGACTATTTTGAGTATGTTCAAAAGGAACTTGTGAATCAACCGACCTAAAATTGGATTGGCATTGAAGTTCATTCTTTTGCAGAATGTATCGGTGTGTGCTTCGGTCAAGATACCGACCATGTATTTTTTTTCTGACATTGTTACAGTTTTAAAAGTTCTGGAAAATTATGTTTAATCATATCTTCAAGCGAATCATACAGTTCCGCTTGAGGTGAGGATAAGGATTCGAGATAGTCGTATGTCAATTTACCGCGCAACATTTCGATGCGTAAAGCATTGCATTGGACACCATTTTTAACTTGGAGTATTGCCCAACCTACGCATATACTCTCGTTTTTTTTGTGGCAACCATAGACTTTGCCTACGATGTCTTTTTGGTTTTTGAGCAATCGCTTAAACTCTGTCTTGTGCCACAACGTTTTGGGTGCATCTTTGCGGTATGGGCAGTTGCCGCATGGGTTCAATTGTTTGATATTGTATTTATATTCCATCGTTTTATTTGTTTATGCTGCCAGATGAACAGCGTTAAAATACTCATATTCGTCTTCAAGTGCCAAACCCAATGCCAACGCCGTTGCCATGTTGACTTCCACGGCATTGCCAATATATTTGGCTGTTTCGGCACTACTCCCAATCAGTTTGTAGTCCGATGGAAAACCTTGTATCCTTAATAGTTCCGTTTGGGTGAGCATCCGCAAAAACACGTCTGCAATGCCATGTGTGCGGCAATAGGCTTTGAGTTCTCGCATGGTTTCTGTATCACCTTCTTTGTCTTCAAGGTGTTTCAAATTGTGCAACAACTTAAAATACCTTGAGGTGGCAAGGCTTGTCTTGTTTTTCGTGGTCAAAGTACCACATGGTCGCTCAATGCTTGAATGTTGACCACCGCCTGAATATTGACGGTCAAGCCATTGCGCCGTTGCCAAACCCGTGACTTGACGGGCCGTAATCGCACCACATGGATTATTTATGTTCGATGTTTGACCACCACCACCAAAAGCGCGGTCAATCCAATGTTCTCGAAGTGAGACCAAACCGTAGCGTCCTTGTGTGGTGACGGTGGGTGATGGTTCATGTAGTCCTTTGATCCTGGGATTGTTTTCGGCGTTTCCGAAATATCCTTGTACGTGCGAAGGTCGAATGATGTAATTCGTGTCCTTGCACGTTATCGTGCCTATCGGTTTGGACAATTCACGACAATAGCCGGGATTGTTGTTCCTCATAATCATGTCCTTATTTGAGTATTTTCTCAAACCTTTTAATATTCTTAAAAGCGTATTGTCCACCAATGGTTTTTTTCTTGAAAAAATGGAGTTCCCAATGTTTTCCAACTCCAACACGTCTTTGACCGCCTTGTGCGGTTTGCGGTTGTCGGAAAACATACCACTCAACAATTCACGCTTGACGTGCGTTGGCGTTGGAAACCTAATAGGAAGGTCGCCTTTGGCAAACATGCCAAAGTACCTTTCCCTGCTTTGGTACGCACCAAAATCAGCACTATTCAGAATACGCCAATCGTAGAGGTAGCCGTGTTTCTGAATTGCCTTGACCCAACGCATATAGAGCAAGCCATTTTTTTTAGAAATGGGTTTGCCATCGTTGTCAATGTCGCCCCAACTCATAAATTCACGGACATTTTCGACAAGGAAATAATCAGGGCAAAGAATATCAACGTAACTCACCAAGTCATTCGCCAGACTGCGGCTATCAGCATCTCTCGATGCGCCGCCTTTGGCGTTAGAAAAGTTCGTACATTCAGCACTTGCCCACAAAAGTAGTTTGGCGTTTGGGTACTTCAATTTTGCATCCTCAATGTACGGTATCAACTCTTTGATTTTCACATGCCGAATGTCCTCCGTAAAGTGGTGACAATCGGGGTGATTTGCCGCATGGCTGCGAATGGCGTTTGCGTCATGGTTGATGCAAACGATAACTTTCGCCACGCCACTTTGCGTAAAGCCCGTCGTGACCCCCCCTGCACCGCAAAAGAGGTCAACAACGATGAATTTTATATCTGTGTCTTTCATACGTCTGTTTCAGTTTCTATTCCAAAAAAATGGGTTTTATAAAAGGTAGAAACGGCTGTCCACCGTTCACGGTCTAACTCCGTTAGAAATGGATTGAAGTCTGTGCTTTCTTCTTTTCGTTTCAGTTCGCAATAACGTTTATAGAATTGTTCGACCAATTCTTTAACCTTGTCCGTTTGTGGACTAACGGAAAGTCGAAAAAGGCAGTTAATGACATCGGTTGAATCAGCGCACGTTTTTGGCGTGTATCCACCAAGCAATTGTTTAAAATCAATTTTTTCCATATTTAATTTATTGTTATTGGTTGATAATTAGTTTTCAATATATCTACAAGGGTTTTCGAGGGTATTTGCGCCGTTGCAAGGGCATAATATTCTACCCCCCTCAGTATTTCTCCGTGGGGTGCATTGTTGCCAAACCACATGCGTAATCTAAAATCAATGGTATGGTTATTAACAATTACCCAATGGTGATAAGGCAGAATTTTATCATCATGGAGAACTTTACCAATTTTGATTTCGGGTTGATACCCGTCGCTAATCATTTCGTATGCCAATACCTTAGAGAAGCCATCGCACTCTAACCAGTGGTATTGGTCGGACATCGCTTCGTACTTTTCCAAGTGTTCTTGAGTTAAAAACGTGAGGGGTGGAAATGTCAATACCTTTCTTATGAAAGGTTCTTCGATTTTTTTGATTCTTACTTTTTTCATTTACGATTATGATTATGTGATATACTGAGGGGTGGCATTATGCCGCCTTTTTCTTTTTTAATGGTTTCAATTTGAACGGTTTGATTTTCGCATGGTCAATTCTGATGCAAGTCGTTGTCGGTTCTACCATTTCGGCTATGACTTCGTTGCGTAATTGCTCGATTGATTGACCATGTTTGAACGAAAAACCGCTTTCACGTTCCATGTCTATCAGTTCTTGCGCCAATGCCCAATTGTTGCGTATGCCGTTTTTGATGTCACTCTTTGACCCCAAAACGCACATCATACAAGATAGCCTTTCATTGCCCATTGCGTAGGCAGGGTGAAAATTCCAACATGGGTGAATCTCACCCGTGTATTGGTAATATTGTTGTACGAAACGTAGGTCGTCCACGGTGTTGTCGTATGTTGCCCACACATCTTCGATGGTCCAGTCTATAATGGCGTTCCAAGTGGTTGCCGTTCTCGTCCTTGTTGTGATAGCGGTGCGTTCCGAAAAGCATGGTTTTTCTGAACGTGCTTTAGATTCTTGTCCTCTTATGCCTTGCACCGAGATAACGTTGGTAAATTGGCGCAGGAATTTGTCAATTGGTTGCACCTTCATATCTGAGGTGCAATAGCGACTTTTGGCACTTGACCAATGGGGCTTGTTTTGCCCCTTTAGTTTTGCCATCCGCATTTGCCAACGGGTCAATAAATCCCCTTTGCCGTTTTTCACGACATGAAAAGGAATATCCAATTCGCTACAAAGTTTTTGGCAGAATCCCATAGATTGTTCCCACTCCACGCGACCTAAGTCGGCGTGAATGGCAATAAGGCGATTGTTGAACCCTAAACTTCTTACATACTCCGTAACTGCTTTGAGCATGGCTTGGCTGTCTTTGCCGCCACTTATACTTATGACGACCACCGCGCCTGATTTCAGTTGCTCATATATTTCTAAAGGCACATTCAAATTTTTCATCTTTATATATTTTTAACAAAGATACAATAATAAAATCAATTAGCAAATAAAAAAGTTCACTTGGTAAACTTTTATGTGTCAAACATAAAGCCTTAACTTTTTGATTGTTAAGGCTTTATGATTTGTACAAAGTATAAGTATTCAGTCAATGACACACTAAGCAAATAAGTAAACGACAATCAGAATCATAAAAGAGATTTGAATAAATCGTCAATAATTGGCTTTATTTTTTCCAATCGCTTAATTCTCGTTTCCAAAACATCTTTATTTTCTGAAGCATTGAAAAATAAAACGAATAAGGGTATTTTAAGATGTTTACTAATAATCTCAATCAAATGTAGTGAAGGTACACTTTTACCTAACTCAATTAGAGAAAGATATTTGTAGTCAATTTCACATTTAGAAGCTAAGTTTTTTTGAGTAAGTGCAAGTTCTTTTCTTCTTGTTTTTATTGCTTTTCCTATATTCATATTAAAATTATTTAAATTAGTTTTTTAATTTGCTGCAAAGTAGGCAGCGTTTCAGAACGATAAATCACTTTGGGTTTCCGTTCGTTTATCCAAAGGTTGTCGGTTAAGTCGTAAACACGAACACGGAAAACCGCATTGTCTTTGTCAATAACCGCAACGACTTTACCACCTTTGAACTCAAAGGTTTCAAGGAAGTGGGAACTTACTTTCCTTTCGACTGCAAGTGCGTCGAAATAGTCTTGTATTTTAGCAATAGATAATGGGCTTAAACCCTTCTTGTCGTTGCTAAACGACGAAAAAAGGGACACGGACAACTTTGTCCCTTTTGCCACATCTTCTGAATTGACATCAAATTTTTCTTTGAGGTCTATAAATTCTTGAACAGTCATAGGTTATTTTTTTTAATAAGTTCACAAAGTAAACTATTAAAGTGTTGGAGAGAAAATTTTTAGGGTTATAAAATGTCGCTAAAATCCGTATCGGGATTGTAGCCATAGCGTTTACACACTAAACGCCGCATTTTTTCACTAACCGTTTTCTCTAAATTGTATTCTTTCCATACCAATTGACCGTGTAGCCAAATGGGATATTGGTCAACGATTGGGTATTGCGCTTTTATCTCAAGCGCAACAAACCTTTCAAGTGAAACACCCAATTGAGACCTTTTTACTATAACCTTTTTAGTTGGTGTGTGTATTGCAACGCTCATGAGTTTGACTACGAATAGAACGTAGATGTTTTTCCCATCCACGTTACACCTGATGGCGTGTGCCGTGCGTCCCGTACATTTTGTAATAGTTTGCACCTCATTGAGAGGTTGCCATAAATTGTTCATTTTTAGATTTTTGATTGATTCAGATAAATAGACCAGTTGGTTTTTTTGATAAAATTTCATGGGAAACCATTTTGCTTTTCCAATCATTTTTAATGATGGATTCAATTTCGTATGCTGCCATTGATTCATTGATGGCACGGACTTCACCCGTTACGACATTTTGAAAGGTTTTATATCTGCCTTTTTTTGTGCGAATTGCGGTGAACTCGAACACCCATATTTGTAACCTATTATCGTTCATTTCCAAATTTTAATTCCAGTTAGAGAATAAAAGCATAATTGAGCAACTGATATTTGTTCATCGGATTCGCCGTACTGACCTTCCAAAATATCATTTTTGATACTTTGAATGTCCGTAACTACGCGACATTTTTTAGTTTTATCAAATCGGTTACGGTAAGAAGACAATTGCCTTTGCAACTGTTTATCCTTACCTCTTTTGCGTATTTCCGAATAGATTGGAAACGCACTATGAAAAATATCTCTGAAATCGCAGCAATGAACTGCTTTATAGTTTGTAGTCATTTGTTGTTGTTGTGACTTTTAGAATGTCAAAGTTTTTCTTTTTAATGTCCACCTTAATTCTATCCATCATCCGTTCACGTACATTTTCATAAGCACGTTTTTCGGCATTTTCCGTTGTGTCTGACCACACTCTTTCAAGTCCGTCCACATGGTATGAATCCCCTTTGTATTTGCCTTTGGCTACCCATTCGACTGAAAACCATTTGCAGTATATTTCATCATCAAACAATGTGGAGTTTTTGAAAAACCTTTTTGACTTCTCTAAAATGGTTTCACGTTCCTCACCATGAAGTTCGATGAAGTCAAACTCCATTTCCAAACTTTCAATTGATAAGTAAGTCCTTATGCCTAATCTCGTATGAGACAAGGTTGTGTCTGTGCCAGTATTTGATATTTCTCTTTTATGGAATGACATGGCATGTTCACCCATCGCACCTTTTGTCTGAAGGCTGCTATGTCGCCACTGATCAATATTTTCCACTTCAAAGACAATCCCTTTTTTTAGGTCGCCTATGTAGGTTATAGTATTGGGCTTTTTCGTTTGCATTTCTGCTATGCGTTTTGCCACGTATGGGCTTTCAAAAAAGTGCATTTTTCAGATTTTTGATTGTTAAATAATTTTCTATTTTTCAGCTAAACTATAAACGATTCATTGGCTAAAAAAGTTCACTCGGTAAACTTTTTAGGGCAAAAAAACTACTCATTACTGAGGGGGTTCAAAGCGGCTACGTTTACAAACATTTGATTTATTACTTCGTCGTTGATTGTAAATTTATGTCCAATGGTTTTGTGGTTTTTAGCATCAGGTATAAGAAACCTAAATTTCGTTAACATTCGACATGCACGAGACACGCGCACGATGTTTTTTTCAGTTTTTTGCAAACCTATAATCCCAACCAATTGAGATTGATTTGCATTTGGGTTTTCCTTAATTGCTTTCAGCAAAGCAAGGTTGTTCACCACTAAATTAAATTGTATGAGTACACTTTCTATATTTTCCACAGCTAAAAATTTTTACAAAAATACAAAAATGTTAATTAACATTGTGTGTTAATAGGCTAATAAGCATTTTTTGCGGTAAACATTACTATAAAAAAACAAACCACTATGAATTGGGAATTACTTATGGAGGACTTCAAGGTTCATCTGCAACTTGAACGGGCATATTCAAAAAGCACCGTCTATTATTACAATTTGAATTTAGATAAGCTGCGATTGTTTGCACAAGACAAACAGCCTTGCACACTACAACTTTCAGACTTATCCGATTTTTTAGCCACAATTTCAAATTTGTCGGTTGGCACACATTGCCAATACGTTGCCACATTCAAGACTTTCTATAACTTTTTAGTGGGGTGTGGATACCTTGATGCGTCACCCGCCGAACAATTGCCATCGCCCAAAAAGGCACAACTATTGCCAAAGTATTTGACAATTGAAGAAGTTATGCAACTCATACGTTGCACGGAGTTTGTCAATTTCCCATTGCGCTCAAAGGCATTGATAATGACCATCTATTGTTGCGGTCTGCGTATATCTGAAGCCATTGGTTTAAATGTGGAAGATGTTTACACAGAATTGGGGTTGCTGAAAGTAACAGGCAAAGGCAACAAGGAACGGATTATACCCATATCCGATTATGCGATTCAAGCCATCGAGCAATACAAGTTCTACGAGCGTGTGATGCCAAATCGGAAATGTGCCAATAGACTGTTTACCGTTTCGACGGGCAACTGTTTTCAGAAAGAATACATCTGGACCTTGTTTAAAAACCTATGTACGTTGGCTAATATTGAGAAAGATGTTAGCCCTCACGCATTGCGCCACAGCTTTGCAACGCACCTCAAAAGTAACGGTGCAAGCCTCATAGAATTGCAAAAACTATTGGGTCACGAAAGTATTGTTGACACCCAACGATATGCCCATGTGGATTTTAAAGACCTTCGTGCTGCCATCGCTAAACACCCATCTAACCAATGAACACAGACATAGCAATACAATCTTTTTTGACCTATTTAAAAGTTGAAAAAAGGCGGTCAAAACACACAGTTCGCAATTTTCAGTCAGAACTAAAAAGTCTTAATGCCTACTTAGCAGAAATCGGCGTTACAGACATAACAAAAGTGACAAAGCGACAATTGCGGCTCTATTGTGCGCGTGTCATATCGCGTGGTGGTGAAGCCTCGACGCTCAAAACAAAACTCAGTCGTCTGAATGTTTTTTTTGCATACCTACGTCTTCGACACAACTACGGACATTCGCCAACGCACGGCATACAGTATCCAAAAATCAAAAAGAAAATAGCCATGTTGGTTATGCCCAATTTCATTGAGGATTTATCGTCATTCACACCACGGTCATACTTAGAGCATCGTGACAACCTTATCACACAACTACTTCTGCAAACAGGCATAAGGCGTTCAGAATTGGTGGGAATGACAAATATCAGCGTCCACTTAGTTGAGCAATACATTCAAGTTTTAGGCAAAGGCAACAAAGAAAGGATTATTCCAATTGGTGATTCATTGACCGTTTTACTGAGGGGGTACATCAACCTGAAAAAGCAAACGTTCAAAGGTGAATATTCTGATAGTTTGTTCTTGACCGATAAAGGTCAATCGCTTTCCATTGAAAGTGTCTATAAGATTGTCAATACACAGATGTGCGAAACGGATATACCCAAAAAAAGTCCTCATGCGTTGCGCCACATTTTCGCAACGACTTTACACCAGAACGGCGTTGATATACAGGAAATACGTAAACTATTAGGACACGCATCAGTCGCAACGACACAACTATATATTAACGATGCCGAAAACTTGAAAAAGATATACGCTCAATATTTTCCAGACCTAAAAAAATATTTCAAAAAAAAGGTTTAACATTGTAGGTTATTATTTTTTTAGGTGTATATTTGTCGCTATAATTTAATAACAATACTCATAAACATATAATTCTAAGCGTTCCTTCTTTTTCAATTCCAATTTTTCTCACCCGTGATTCCTTTTCACGATGCGTAAAAGTTTGGTAATTAATATGGTTACAAAAAAAAATGCCAAACGGAAAAACCCGTTGGCATAAACTAACCATGAAAATCGAAAGAACGCCAAAAAGTTGTGTGCTTATGAGCATAACAAGCGGCGAAAAATGATACAATATTTCAAAAATCAAAAAAGGCATTAAGTAGTCAATTCACGACTGCTTAATGCCTTTTGTGTTTTGAGGCTTCATCAAAAAAACCGCTTACACTTTGCCAAACAAGGTGGGCAGAGGGGATTCGCACGCTAATGCTTTAATTTCCCTCTTGCCCAACTTCTTTTATATAACATACAAATAAAAATCTAAATGGCGGCTATGTCTCAAATTCCGATTCGGAAACCCGATTCGTATATTATGTTCGATTTATTCGACGAAAAAATTGAAAGCCTTGTTTTGCAAGGTGCATACAAACCTACGTGCGTGATGGAAACAGGTAGCCATGCTATCCAAGTCATAAACCATTTGGTTTGGAAAGAAATGGAAGAATTGTACCATCACGACAGAGTACAATTTGATAAACACTATGTAAATGGAGAGGATTATACCCTTTCCACAAATTCATGTGTGATAACACGGATTTTATTTAAGTCTCGATTGAGGGCTGCAACTGCCCAAACCAAGAAGAATGCTTTTGATTCGGAACATCCCAAATTCAAAGTTTTGCGGCAACGGTGGTATGATAATATCCGACTTTTTTTGTTGAAAATCGGATATATTAAAAAAATCACTAATTATACTGTAAACGGTATAATTGACAAAGATGGACGTGGCGATTTTGAATTGGTGATAAATGTCAAGGATTTCATGTTTGGTCAACCACAGCAAATGTCGCAAACGAAAGTCACAAAAGTCGTTCCGATGAGCGTTTCTGATAACAGTTATTCTCCGAGTGACGTTTTTTCATGCCCTTCCGATTCATTCGGAAATTCTGACCCAACCCTACTAAATTTAAAAAATAAAAGAAAAGAGACAGAAAGCGGCGCGGCAGAGCCGCAGAGTAGTGTCTCCGTCGAAATGTCACAAAAAAAAGAAAGCACTCCCAAACAAGGTGTAAGCGAAAGCGACATTGTTGCACCGAGGGGCGGCGAAAAAATGGGAAATTTCGTCGAAAAACCTCAAAAATTAGCAGATGTTGTCAATTATGCCGTGCGATTATCAAACTTTTACACCGAAAATCTACTCACCCCCCAATACTTTAAAAGTGGTCGTATTCGGTTTAACCGTCAAACCGTTTGCAGTTCGTTCAAAGAAACAGACTTTAAAGCCGAGTTTATTGCCCTTTTGACGCATTGCAAACAAGCAGATGAAAACTCATTTGAGTACGCCTATGACCGTCTTTTGGTGGGTATGCAAAACAAAAAGAAGTATTTGGAACAACATCCGAACAAATGGATTTATGCCCCAAATGGCTATCTTTCGATTGAAAAAAAGGTTGATTCCAAAGATTTTAAGTACACTTCTGACTCTTGCCTACGTCCGTACCATGATAACCATTTGTTGCAGATTCGAGGACGTGTGTCACCTGATTTATCAGCTAATTTGAAGTCTATATTCGATACTTTTTACCCAAAACTCATAGAATTTGGCGTAGGTGATAAGTTTTTGGCAGACTGGACCGCCAAATTGGGTGAAGAAAAAATGCTAAATGAAATCAAGCGTATTTTTTCAAAATTGGCAAACGGTTTTGTGCCGAAAGTGAGCATGTCGAAATTTGTCAAAAAAGCCATCATGGATGCTCAAAACCTTAAAGTTGTTGCTGAACGGGCTGAATTACAAGCCAAAAAAACCGTAGTGAAACGTGCCGAAACGCACACCATTGCGCTCAATGCACCACCAACAAAAAGCAATCAGTTTTCAAAGCCCGATTTCGGAAAATGGTTAGTTACCAATTTCCCAAACACGTACAAGTTGTTGGAAAACAGCGACTTACACGTTTTGTATGTCAACTTCAAGTCGCTTGAACGATTGGCAATTGATGTGCAAAGTGTGATTGACGGAAAAATGCAAAAAGCCCAAAATCAAAAAATCATAAGCCAACTCATTGCGGATAACCCCGAATTGGTGGAAGCATGGCGCAAAGAATACCGTCTGAAAAAACGTTTTCAACCCTCATTTTCTCAAAGCCAAGATGAGTTTATAGAGGCTCAACTAAAAACCCATTTTTCTGAATTTTTTAAAAAACAAAGTAACGATTCACTATGAAAGATAAAGAAATACACGAATTATTAATTCGTAAATATGGCAAAGAAAGGCAGTTATTGATAGCTGCTGAAGAATACACGGAGTTGATGCAGCAACTTATCAAAGAGCGAAATGGACGCTTAAATTTTAATGGGTTGTTGGAAGAAGTGGCAGATGCCACTTTCATTACTGAACAACTGACAATTATTTTCACAATAGACCCATCTACGGCTGATGTGTGGCAAGTGAACAAAAACACTTTTAGGGGTGTATCGAGCAAATTAATTGGGTACATGATTGAAATTATATCGAAGGTATTGGAAGGTATTTGGGACGATAGATGCCTTGATGCAGTAACCCAAATAAATGGGATACTACCGAAACTCGCTGACTATTTAGGCAAAGAATCAATAAATAATATACTGAAGTCAAAAAAGGAAAACTTAAAAAAAAATTGAAAACAACATGATTAAACAGATATTGGACGACTGCCAAGTCGTCGAGAAAAAGCCTTTCCAATTTCAAATGCCGAGCAAATTGGAGTTTGGCAATCTGAACCATATCAAATTGGTCGAATTTAGTGAGAAATACAATATAGGGAAAGCTAAATACCCAATGCAGTTTGAGGGCGGCGGCAACTTGTATAAACTTATGTTCCCATGCGCGGAATGTACTTTGAAAAATTACCGTGACTTGCCTGATACGGCGTTTCGTAAAAAGAACGTATTGGATACTACCAAAAAGAGGCGACTTGCAAAATACCTCAAAACACAAAACGCATTGAGTTGTACGAGGTGCGGTTGCCATCATCGGTTGGACTTAAAGAACTTTTCAATAATCAAATCAAAATCAAACAAAAATGAATCAATTAAAGAATCTATGCCAATCATGTCGCTTTTATGTTGAAGGCGGCTGCACCGACAATTTCAGCGATTTCTTTAGGAAAGATGTCGCCGAAACCCATACTTGTTCAAACTTTGAGCAAAAGCAAGTGGTCGAAACACCACTTGAACAATTGATTTTCAAACGACGACCACGGAGAAAGTTAACACTTGCATACTCCACAACATTGCAGCCATAAACAAAAATTCCTCACGCGGCTAAGGGTGAGGAATTTCAACTGCATACAAATAAAATTTTGAATCTCAATGGGTAATAACAAGAAAAAAGGTAAAGGCAAAGGCGCAACCAAAGAAGGTTATCTGCGCCATACGCGCTTCCGAATCGGTGAGCCATCAAAAGGCGGCAATTCAGAAGGTGTTTTGGTTGTTTATTATGACAATAATACAAAAGTGTATTATTACTCAAAAGACTGTAAGCATCTGTATAAATATGCTAAAACGTGGTCTTTCAATCGCTATGGTCTGCCCTATTTAAGAAGCATCTGGCACAATGGCGGCGACGACAAATACAAAATAGATAGTACCAAAGCCGTTTATGCGGCGGTCTATCCATCTGTATTTGAAATCGGTCAAACACCGATTGAAATACTTTACAAAAGACCCCCCTCAGTAACAAACTTTGTAAAGTCAAAGTTCCAATTGCTGATACCAAAACGGCTTGACTTGCGCCGCAATGATGCTGATAGATTTCACTCCATATTTTCCAAAGATGGTTCTGGAAATACGGACATTGACACATATCTTTCATTTATGTCAATGGCTGAAAACTATGCAACATGGGAGAATTTTGGAACGCCCAAAGCCGTTGGACGTATGACTGTTTATGATACTGCAACAAGAAAAATTGTTGCAGAAATGAGCAATAGTTGTTTGTTTTTTAAACCTTATTCTAATATTCCTTATCCGTTTGTCACGGAATGAAACACAAAAATAAACAAAAAATTGCTTACTTTTTAGCATTAAAAAACATTTTTTTTTATCAAATAAGTAAAATTTCATCACTTTTTAACAATTTATCAGCGATTCTCGCTATTAAAGGAATAAAAATATGATAGATAATTGTTGATTATCTACATTAGCAGTCAAAAGAGACTGAGATGATAGATAAATTATTACAAGGTATAAAAAAAGCATTTGAAAGTGTAAAAGAGCATCGGTATCGTAACGCTCAATTACCCTTAGCAGATTATTTACAGTCTGCCTTTGCGATGTTTCATCTTAAAGACCCCTCCTTACATCATTATCGCTTGAATTACCCTGAGCGAGAAGCGAATTTGGAGCGAATTTATCAGATTAAATCCTTACCATCTGACTCATCGATGCGCGAAGCGATAGATGGTATTGCGCCTGAAGATATTCAAGAATGCTTCAAAGTTCCTTTACAACTGCTTGAAAAAGAAGGCATTATGAAGCAATTTCAGGTATTAGGTGGCTACAACAGTATACTGATAGATGGTAGTGAACATTATTGCAGTTGCACAAGCCCTTGCGAACATTGCTTGACCAAAGTGCATCGCAACAAAAAAGGGGAAGTCACACAGACGACCTATCATCATCAAGCTTTAGCATGTGTTTTGGCTCGTTATAATCAAAAAGAAGTTTTTCCAGTGGCTTGTGAGGCGATTGTGAAGCAAGATGGTGACACTAAAAATGATTGCGAACTCAATGCTGCCAAGCGACTCATACCGACTATCAGAGCCATGTTACCTAAAGAAACGCATAATTTAATAGGTGTTTTGGATGGTTTGTATCCCAATGGACCTTTTATTCGATTGCTTAATGAGCATAATATGCGGTATATCATTGGCATTAAAGAAGGCTATGTACTGGTTCAAATTGAAAAATTGAAAAAGGAAAAAGCACTCCAAGAATTTCAATGGATTAATGAAAAGAATGAAAAATGTGTTGCCCAATATTATAACTCATTGATTCTCAATGGTCAAAACCAAGATATTGAAGTCAATTATTTCGAGTATGAACAATTTAATACTGAGGGGGTTCGTATTTTTCATAATACTTGGATTACAGACTTGCCCATTAAAGATACTAATATCCAAGAATTAGTCACTGTCGGGCGGAGTCGTTGGAAAATCGAAAATGAAACATTCAACACCTTAAAAAATCAAGGTTATAATTGGGAACATTCATACGGTCATGGTAAAAAGTATTTAGCCACTAATTTTATGCTCCTTACTTTTTTAGCCTTTTTGACTGACCAAATTGCCCAAAAATTAGATAAAACCTTTGACAAAGCCTTGAAATACTGTAAAACCAAAAAAAATCTTTGGGAAAAAGTCCGACAAGTCTTTGATTTATTGCCTTGTATGTCAATGAACGTTATTTATAGATTCATCGCAAAGGATTTAATAGTCGATTTCCCTTTGCTCGAATAGTATCATATATTCCTTTTACTTAATAGCGAGAATCGCTGACAATTTATATTATGTTAATCATACTTTCATCCTTTGAATTGACCGTTGTAGCGGTCTTGCTATTCGTTGTTTTCCTTGTCGCCAATACCATTGCCAAGATTGGCAAAATGGAAGCCGAGATAAGGAATTTACTCACAAATTTTGAGTTGCTCTTTGAGCGACATAACCGCATGGAAAGCCAGTCTAAGGCAGCTTTTAATCAAATCGTAACCGAAATGAACCAACACACCCAAGCCATTGAGAAGTTAAATACTTTGCCTTGCGCAAAGAAACTTGATCCTGGTACTGAAGATGAAGATGAGGAGGAACAGCGGATGAAATTTATGAAACAAGCCGTAAAAGGTGTGAACATAATCATGGGGCGTATCTTCAACATGATGCCTGATGATGATAAAGAAGATGAACCTTCATCATTGCATGATCAATTGAAAGAAGCCGAAGAAAATGAGGACTACGAATTGGCAAAAGTAATACAGTTGAAGATAGATGCTGAATTGCTATCTCAATCAAAAAAGAAAAAGAAAAAATTATAGTGTTGTTTAAATTGAACGCCAATCGGAAACGAGTGGCGTTTTTTTTGTTTCAATGTCTTATGCTATTGCCAACTTAGCAAGATTTGTTTACATTTGCTTTAACAAAAATATAAAACGATGGCAATAACGATTCTGACCACACAACCGTCGAAACAGTCCACAGATAATGGATTAAAAAACAGACTTACCAAACTGGAAATCATGTTGGATTTGGCATTAGATACAGACGAAATACGGCGAAGATACACTAAGAATGAACTTTTTGAGATGGTCTTACACTTTCGAGGACAATCCCAAAAGTTCAATGAATCGGCATTGGTCTTGCAAAAACAGCCAATGCACGCATGGGTGCAAACAAACCTTACCACACTTGAAAAGTTCTTGGCTTTGGATTTGTCAATCGAAGTGATGTTGCGTGAATACGTCACCGACGAATTGTTTTTGATGCTGATGTATTTTAGAGAACGGTGTTTGAAAGTTGAACTGTATCCAACGAAAGACCTTTTAGGAGGTTATGAGGAGGTGCAATATGTTTGAGGGTACAAACGAAACAAGCGAACCCTTTGTAAAGGTGTTATTGCATGTGAAGGATGATTTGGAGACCAATAAACCCAACGTCCGCGCCGCTTATGAGGATGAAAAACGAAAAAACCCATCGCTTTTTCTGAAAGCAGAATTGTCGCCGCCCCTTTCACTGCAATTGCCAAAAAAATAAAAAAATGCCGTTTCATTTACGAAACGGCATTTTTTTTTGATGATACGCCCTCAGTATAAATAGCTAAAATGCCCAATTCAATCACGAATTAGGCTTTTTAAAGTATCTAATCGAGGTTTTAAAATTCTCATATCTTCTATATTTCCCATTTTTTCAGCATAATCATAGGCTTCTTGTGTTCGGGCTAATTCTCCTATTTTAAATTGCTTTTTTTGCTCTTTTTGTAGTTTTTCATCTTCTTTTAATTTGTTTCGTTCAACAAAATAATCATTTCCACCATTAAAGAACCAAATAACTACTGCTAATAATGCAATACCAATACCTAAAGTGATTTTTGCTGTTTTGTCATTACCAAATCGGTAAGCTATTCCTGTCAATAGAAATATCGGTGCTATAAAAATTGGCACTACGATAAGTGACGCAATCCCCGTAAGTCCATCTTGGTTTTTTTTCTTCTCATTTTTCACTGAAATAGATACTATTGCAAGAGTACCTACAACCGTTACAGGCAATAAAACACCTGCATAGTAGCCTATGCTACCCATTTTCCTTAAATCCATTGTTTTTTCGTTAATTTTTGTGTTATTTGTTAAATAAAATATAATCACTCAGTAAGAGCAAACTACTTACAACAAAATTATATATAAAAAAGTTCATTTTAAATTATATTTTTTCAAACCCTACTTAGATAACAAAATACTGGTCTATTTTTACACCTCAAAAAACTCTTTTTTATTACATCGTAAACCAACTATCATGCTTTTATCCAACAAAAAGTCTTTCGGCTTTGTCCTGTCTCTTTTTCTATTCTCTAAACTATTTGCACAGCCTGACTTAACCCTTACTTCGGTTACAATGAACAAGCCAACCATTACACGCGGCGATTACCTCATTGTCAATGCCACAATCAAAAACGTTGGAAACCAATTGGCAAAGGCTTCTTTTGCCTTAGTCTATATCGAGAATATTAAATTTGCTCGTGTGGCGACTAAGCCACTTGCACCCAATGAAACGATGGCATTGCAGTACGTTTGCCCAATTCCTTCTTCAGCTACCAATGGACAACACATCGTAGAGGTTACGGCAGATATTGGGAATCTTGTCGCTGAAAGTAATGAGAACAACAATCAGTATTGTCCCGGCACTGGTACGTGTCAAAAATTGACAGTTTTGACAGATACTTATTTAGCAGATAGGAAACTACCATGCCCGATTATATTCATACATGGACTTCAAAGCAATGACCAAACGTGGTATTTGTTTGCTGATAAAATTGCTGATAAATACGGTTTGAGTAGTGGTGGCTATTTTGATTTTTGCTTAAATCCTGATGGCAACAATGCTACGGGTGATAATCGAAATGCGATTCAAACCAGTGGTAATTTCCAATCGAGGTTGCCCGCACGCAATGGTGATTTTTACTTTGTCAATTTTGACATAACGCCTAATGGGGTTCTCTATCCTTCCTTACAAGGTTCAGTAGCTAATGCTGCCTTGAGCAACCAATCGGCAATAACCAAACAAGGTTTTGCATTGCAAAGCGTGATTAAAAAAGTGCTTGAGGTATCAGGTGCACAAGAAGTGATATTGATGGGACACAGTATGGGTGGTTTGGCAGCCCGGCAATACATTCAAGACGCAACAAATTGGCAAGCAGATGGAAATCACCATGTTGCTAAGTTGGTCACAGTTGCTACGCCTCATGGTGGCAGCAATACTGCGGGTGGTGCATTAGCAAAATGGAAACAAGGAATTGACGAAAAATCAGAAGCAGTACGCGATTTGCGACATCCACCAGATTTTTCATCTCGTTTTCTGTTTGGCGGCTCTGAAAGTAGTATTACTGAGGGGTACTACAACAAAGATGTGAATTGCAATAGTAGTAATTCAGACAATATCATTGGGTTGAATTACAAAAATTTTCCCGATAGCATTGCTATTGCTTGTGTCATTGGTACGGGTATTCAGTCCTCTTGCTCAAATGCAAGCAGCGACCTTGTGGTGTGCGATGATAGAGCCGACATAAACAAATATCAATTTCAAACTCGTAAAGCGTTTGCAGATACCTTTGTTATTCGTAGTGACGAATCATTGTTGTTTTATAGTGTTGACCGTGCCTATCATGGCAATTTGCACGCATACGGTATCAACTTACCAACCCTCATGCAAGCCCTCGATGAACCCAAAACATACGACAAAGCCTACGACATACCAACCAACATGGCATTTTTTGGTACAATCACCATGCAAGCAGGGAACGACCCTTTTCCTGAACCGCAAAAAAGCACCGATTACGACGATTACCATTTTACGCTGCCCATCCGAAGCACCGTCCAAGTCATTGCCGCCAATATTCCTGTCCAAAAGTTTAATCTCTATTTGCTCAATGCCAATCAGCAAATCATTTACACCATCCCAAGTGGCGGCGGTAGCAATATCAATGTGTCCGTTACGCTCGATCCTGGGTCTTACTTTATTGAAGTCGAAGGAACACCTGATAGTTTCAGTTGGCAGCATCCGTATTTGTTGGGTATGTTGGCTACACCTGTATCTGGACCCGTTGCAGCTTTCACGACAACGGTGCGCCAAGGGTGTTCGCCCTTGTCGGTGACGTATGGCAACCAATCAACGGGTAGCCCAACTTCGTACCAATGGACATTTCAAGGCGGTGTACCGTCCACATCAACCGACCCAAATCCAACGGTGTTTTATGCAACCAATGGCACGTACAACGTAACTCTGACTGCCAAAAACGGCGCATCAACCAACACGCTCACCCGCAATGGTTACATTTCCGTTGGGCGTGTGCCTATTCCTAATTTTTCTTACAGCAACACAACGACCCCCTCAGTATTGACGGTGAGTTTTTTCAATACTTCAGTTATCGGCGTGGATGCTCAATACCTTTGGGATTTTGGCGATGGTACGACCAGTACCGAAACATCACCGCAACACACTTATTCACGCTATGGCACATTCACGGTTTCATTGACCGTAACCAATGGCTGTGGTACGAAAATAATCACACAAACCGTTGGACTTAGAACGTCAACGGTTGATGTTGAAAAAACAGCATTTACCCTTGCACCCAATCCGAACAATGGCAATTTTACCTTAACGCTCGATGCCGACTTAGGCAACTGTTATTTTGTCGTTTACAACACTTTGGGGCAAGCTGTTTATCAAACATCGGTAAAAGCAACCCCTTCAGTGGCGTACCCCCTCAGTATGGATTTGCCAAATGGTACTTATATTGCGACAATGACTGGTGAAAAAGGGAAATCATATCGCTCTTTTGTGATTCAGCGATGATTATTTTATAGCCAATTATATCCAACGTCTGCAAAGTTTTTAAGCCTTGCAGACGTTTTTTTTGCCAATTTCACATACACACATACTCACATGAAACTTCACGACTTTTTTTTAGTTTTGAAATACTAAAAAATTGATAGTAATTTGTGCGATGAAAAAATTAGAATAAAAATAAAGAATAAAAAAATGGACAATAAAAATAAGAAGAAGCAGCAACTAAAAGACGTTTTCTTGGTGGTTATAAAACCACACGTACAAGATATAATTGCCCATCTGATGAAAAACGATGCTTTTACACAATCTCAAAGTGATTTGGCAAAAGCAAGTCAAACGTTTGTCGGAATACTGCAAATTGACTTGGCGAAACTCAAGAAGTACGGTATTTTAGAGGAAAACAGAGATGGTCGAACCGTTTATTATAACCTCAATAAAGAAAAAATCCTGCCTTTAATTTCTATCATTGAAACAATTACTAAAATGATAGAAGAATAAAATACTACTAAAAAATTAAAACTAAAAAACAGATACTAAAAAATTAAAACTAAAAAACAGATACTAAAGAATTAAAACTAAAAAATTAAGATAAAAAAATTACTATTAAATAAATAGTATCAAAAACATAAAAAAAGGCTGTATTCAATGCGAATACGGTCTTTTTTTATAGTTTTTGATACTAAAAAATTAAAATAAAAAATCAATACTAAAAATATTGGCACAATTATTTCATTATGATAAATACAAATAAAAAATCAATATTAAATAAATAATACTAAAAAATTATAATAAAAATTTGATAGTAATTTAAATAAGTTTAACTTTGTATTCATAATAGAAACAAAAAAAAATTCTATAAACAAAGTAACATTCACTATGAAACAAAATTATTCAGCAAAGGCAAAAGAGCCTAAGCAAAAAACAAGGTCACAGTATTTAGTTGGTTGTTTGAGGTCGCCTATATATGCAGCCATTTTAGAAGTGCTGTTTGAAAAAGAAAGTGCCAGACCTTCAAAAGTATTTGAAGTTCTCGAAAAGACCTTTAAGGTAAGCATTGAGTATGTTTCCGTCTATCTAAATCGGATGGTCAAGTACAAAGTCCTTTCAAAACGGAAACCAGACGCGGCGAAGTTGGCGGTTTATTATCAGTTTGAATCGGATACGAGGAAATTTCTAACAGCGTATTACGAATACGCTGCTTAAAAAAATAGTCTTTCTTTTGTTTTGAAGCAAAACATCGTTTTTGCTTTTTTTAAAAAAACAATAGAAACAAAAGGTTTTTAGTAGGTTTTGAGAATGAGTATTTGGTTAAAAGTTGGGTAAAGGGTTTTAAAAAGCCCTTTACTTTTTTTAAAACCATAATAGAAACAAAGTGATTCATTTCATAAAAATAGCATATAAATAAAATGACAATTACAGAAATTAGATTCTTTCAGAACGGTAAGGAGTTTTTACTCAAAATAGCAGATGGAAAGCCCATTTTTACTGAGGGGGTCAATCCTACCCAAATGGACGACATGGCAAGCACATTACTAAGCGACATTGAAGGTATAGTATCAGAAATTGACATTCTCGTAGATGCCAAAATAAAAAGCACCCTACTCTTTTGCGCAGAGTAAGGTGCAATTACAAATCATGCAAGGGTCACAAAACCCTTACACGGCAAATTTCTTAATTTTTATTACAAATCATTTAAAAAAAAGGCTCTTTGACAATTTTAGCGGTAATTTTGTAAAATGGAAAAAGAGCTATATGAACAAATGATAAATCTCCTTCATCTAAAAGTAGATAG
>JAYTUQ010000487.1:0-3329 GCA_043744455.1 Saprospiraceae bacterium
ATTTAAAAGGGCTAAAGCAACTCAATCTAAATATAAAATAAATTCATCATGAATTAGAAATATTCGTTTTATTCCTAATTTAACAAAGTCAAGTTAATCTAATTATTCATTTACACTTAAATATTATGAAAAAAACAACCGTTTTAATCGCATTCTTACTGTTCAATATGTTGGCTTATGGACAAAATATTGGTGTTCGCATCGGCAGAAATGTGTCCAATTATGCGTTCAACAAAGACTCTTTATCCACTTTAGGCATTACAAATGGTAACCTCAAAGGTTTGGCATTGAGTGTGCCTATTGGATTTAACGTCTCTAAATACCTGACGATTCAAACAGAATTGGGTTTTCTTCAAAAAGGTTTTAAATCGGTTCAAAATATTCAAACGAATGGCGCAACCGTGAAGTCAGAACTAAAAAACTATACAAACTATGCTATTTTGCCCGTATTGATTCGCTTTCACACAACAGGACGCTTGCAACTTTACGCCAATATCGGTCCTGACTTTACGTATGCCCTCAATTCCAATTCAAAAGGCACGATAACAAATGGCAACATTTCAACGGATGTTGATAAAAGCAACAGTCTTGACGGCACGGATCGAGTCACATTCGGTTTACAAGCAGGTGGCGGTTTGAAATTCAAATTGGGTCCCATTGCGTTGGTTTTAGATACCCGTTTTTTGACAGACTTGAAAGACAGCCAAGGTACTTATAATTATCAAGGGTTGAAAGATCAGACTTACCAAACTAAAAATTGGGTAACCAGTTTCGGTATTGTTTTTGGAAAAAACTAAAAAAGAAATAGACGATATTTTTACCGTTTTGCCATTGGGCAGATGATTTGTTGTCATCTGCTCATTTTTTTTAGAAATGAACAAGAATGGCACCCCCTCCCGATATTCTCGGGATGTTCCATAAGTATTTTCACTAATTTTGTCTTATTATTCACTTTTCATTTATTAAAAATGCAGCCATTAGCAGAACGTATGCGTCCGCGCAGCCTTGACGAATACATCGGGCAAAAACATTTGGTGGGCGAAAATGCTGTTTTACGCCGCACCGTTGAGTCTGACCGCGTGCCTTCCATGATATTGTGGGGACCGCCGGGCGTTGGCAAAACGACTTTGGCGAATATCATCGCAAGTGTTACAAAGAGAGCGTATTTCTCTTTGTCTGCCATCAATTCAGGTGTCAAAGATGTGCGCGAGACGATTGAAGAGGCTAAAAGAAGGCAGTTTTTTAATACAGCTAACCCTATTTTGTTTATTGATGAAATTCATCGGTTTTCAAAATCGCAACAGGACTCCTTGCTTGGTGCTGTTGAAAAAGGTATTGTTACACTGATTGGTGCGACGACTGAAAATCCTTCTTTTGAGGTTATTCCCGCCCTACTCTCCCGATGTCAAGTCTATGTTTTGAAGGAATTAGAAAGCGATGATTTGCTGGAATTGGTGACCCGTGCGTTGAAAACAGATGAGGTTTTACAGATAAAAAACTTCGTTTTCAAGGAAACCGATGCGCTTTTGATGCTCAGTGGTGGCGATGCACGGAAACTGTTGAACATCGTTGAGTTGATTTCTGAATTTGCCCCTGATAGAGCTGTAAATACTGTCCCGCAAAGCGGGATGGCGCAGGATGCGCTCAAGGGGGTCATAAATCCGCCTTTTGAAATTGATAATCAAACGGTTACGAATATTATTCAGCAAAATATTGCTCGCTACGACAAATCGGGGGAGCAACACTACGATATTATTTCTGCCTTCATAAAATCTATGCGGGGCAGCGACCCCAATGCCGCCGTTTACTACCTCGCTCGTATGTTGGAAGGTGGTGAAGACGTGTTGTTTATTGCAAGGCGTATGATTATTTTGGCATCAGAAGACATTGGTCTGGCAAACCCCAATGCTTTGCTTTTGGCAACGACGACCGCACAAGCGGTGCATCAAATTGGCATGCCAGAAGCCCGTATAATTTTGAGTCAATGCGCTATTTATTTAGCAACATCGCCTAAAAGTAACTCTGCTTACACCGCCATTGATGCAGCCATTGCCAAAGTAAGGGCAACAGGCAATTTGAGTATTCCGCTTCATTTGCGCAACGCGCCAACAAATTTGATGAAAAAATTGGATTACGGCAAGGGCTACCAATACGCTCATGCATACGCTGGCAACTTCGTTGAACAAGAATTTTTACCAGACGACATCAGCGGCGAAAAATTTTTTGACCCCTCAGTAAATCCTGCTGAAACGCGAATTAGAGAGCAACTAAGGCAGCAATGGAAGGAGAAATATGGATATTGAGGTTAAAATTTTACTTTTGATGTAAAATCACTAACTTTGTTAGCTATTTAACAATAAAAATCAAGACAATGATTCAAGGAATTTCGATAGAAAATTTTCGTGTTTTTCATAAAACAGAAATAAGGGGATTTGGATTGATTAATCTCTTTGGGGGAAAGAACAATTCAGGAAAAACAAGTCTTTTGGAGGCTATCTATGTGGCTTTTAAAGGCAGTGTAAACGATGTTATATCAATGAGACAATATAGTTATAAAGAAGATCAAGATAGCAAAGAAGCTATTTTTTATAATCAAGACACTCATCAATATTGCAAAATCAGTTTAGACGTTAATAATGTCAATTATGATACAATCATTCGATTAAATGAAAAAAATATTAGTGTTTCTACAGAGACAAATGACAAAAATTATGACCCATTTGAAAGTACTAAGAATGGACAAGATTTTTGGATAGAGAATGAACAAAGCTTTATTCTGTCAAAAGATTTGCAATATCCAAAAACATTAAACCTAAGTGAAGAATATGATAAAATTGATATTCTTGGCGAAAGTGAAGCTATACTTAAAGGTATTCAACTAATTGATAATACCATATCAGAAATTAGAACTTATGCAACTCGCCCAAATATTCTTTATTTGCGTCGAAAAAATGAAAAAATAGCTTTACCTCTTGTTTATTCAGGGGATGCTGTGCAAAAAATAATGCGCTATTTTATTACAATAGTTCGCTTTGGTTCCAAAGGACAATCAAAATGTTTGCTGATTGATGAAATTGAAAACGGCTTACACCACACTATTCAAAAAGAATTTTGGGATATGTTGTTCAAATTAGCTGTCGAATACAATATTCAAATCTTTGCTACAACACATAGTAGTGAACTAATTGAAGCGTTTGCAGAAGTTGCTCAAAAGCCTAAGTTTGTAGGTAAAGGTGTTCATTTTGAGTTGTTTAGACATTTTAAAACAAATGAGGTTGTTGCAAATCGCATTGATATTGAAAACTTGGAGTATAAACTTACCCATAATA
>JAYTUQ010000488.1:0-41488 GCA_043744455.1 Saprospiraceae bacterium
ATATAATAGCTTAAAAACTAAGCTTGAAAGATAACTTTTCGATAAATCTTTGACAAAGCAAATGAATGACTCAAAACCCGAATTTTTTGAGTCATATCTTTTATATCCACATTTAGCCATTCATTTGGGCGTTTAGTTCGGCTGTAGATTGAGATATGCGGTTTGTTTTGTTCTATAAAAATTATATGTTGCAACGTTGGAATCGTTTTATAGGCTTCTAATTTGGTAGTCAAATCAAAATCTTTTGTCGAATCTGAATGAACTTCAACGATAACAATAGGATTCATGGTCGCATTTTTAACCCGTCCATAACGATGCAATTGCGTTTCACCCATGACCAATTGAACATCTGGTTCAAAAATATCGTCAACAGCTTCAACATAAATAGGACGATTACTACCCATTACTTTGGCATCTTCAAAGGCATTACCTAAGAGAAGGATTAAATTAGCGACTATTAACTCATGATTTTCGGTGCAATAACTCATAGTTCCAACAATTTGATTTTGAACAAAATGTAAGCTAAACTCTTGATAATCAGAGAGTTTATCATATTCTGCTAAGGTTGCAGGAAAACAAACAAAGTCGTTTTTTTCAAGTGCTGCACGAAGCATATCAACTGTTAACGGTGCGGTAGCGACATCATTCATGTTAAATTGTTTTTTTACAAATTTAGTCGTTTTGACTTAATTTCCAAAATTTACCCCCCTCAGTATTTTATCGCCTTTTTTCATAAAATCCTAAAAAACTCAATCCAATTCAAAAAGTGCTTCAATCGAGCGATTTTCATGCGTATTGCGAATCGCACGCGCAAAAAGTTTAGCTGTTGAAACAACTTTTATTTTATCTGATTCTTGTTTCAAAGGAATCGTATCACAGACAACAAGTTCAGTGAGAACAGAATTATTGATATTATCGTAAGCTTTACCTGACAAAACAGGATGCGTCGCCATAGCCCGAACACTTTTTGCGCCCTTATCCATAATCACCTCTGCCGCTTTGCAAAGCGTTCCCGCAGTGTCAACAAGGTCATCAACGAGAACAACATCAAAGCCTTCGACATCCCCAATCACATTCATTTCCGAGACTTCGTTCGCCTTTTTACGATATTTAGAACACGTCACGAAATCCCGTTCAAGCACACGGGCAAAATTCCGCGCACGTTTAACACCCCCGACATCGGGAGAAGCAAAAAGGACATTTGAAATATCGAGCGTTTTCTTATCGAGCGTTTTCAAATAATTCACAAAAATTGGTTCACTCCGCAAATGATCAACAGGAATATCGAAAAAACCCTGCAATTGGTCGGCATGAAAATCCATCGTCATCAAGCGATTGACACCCGCTACTTCAAGCATGTTGGCGATAAGACGCGCAGAAATCGGCACACGCGGCTTATCCTTTCTATCCTGACGTGCATAACCAAAAAATGGAATGACCGCCGTGATATAACCCGCAGAAGCCCTTTTTGCTGCATCAATCATCAGCAAAAGTTCCATTAAATTGTCAGAAGGTGCAAAAGTGGATTGAATAAAAAAGACAAATTCGCCGCGGACACTTTCATTGATGACAGGCTGCATTTCCCCATCGCTGAATCGATTGACCGTCAAAGAACCGAGTCGAACATCGTATTCTTCGGCAATTTTTTCTGCATGATGATGGGACGCAGACCCCGTAAATATTTTTACTAATGACATGACAGTAGGTATTTGTAGGGGCAAAGGTAGGGGCAAAGGTAGATAGGCTGTTAGTTGCCATCTCTGTTTTTTTGAAAAATAAGCCAATCCTCTTCTTCATCTATATCTGTCAATTCGGGTAGGAGGCAAACCGTTTGTTGATTTTTTTTAATGCGTACTAGGGTATTTGATAGCACATTTTCCGTACTCCAAACCATATTATCAAATAAATGGTGAAGGTTTTCTGAATGGCTCGAATCATGACTTTCTCCTTCGTTTTCCTTCGTTTTCATCCCTATAAGATAATAGCCGCCATCGGTTGAAGGTCCTAAAACGGTGTCATGTAGCGTCAATTTATCGAATGCTTGTTGCATGATTTCGACGGATAGCGTTGGACAATCGCTGCCAATAATACAAGCATAAGTATGGTTTTTCAAGACAAAATCTAAGGCATTGAGCATACGTTCGCCCAAGTCTTTGCCTCTTTGAATATGTTTTTCAAAATATTTATCAGGCCATTCATCTGTCGCATTGATAAACCCATCATAAAAAAGATAAACAGTTACCCCCCTCAGTAAAAGAGCATTCTCACGTGTTATTGTTGATAATTGAAGGTAAATTTCTAATGCTTTGTCATCGCCTGCTGTTAGAGCAATGCGTGTTTTGACTTTTCCTTTGATAGGGTTTTTGATAAAAATGATTAATGCCTTATTCATAATTTTTGAACAAATGTAAAAAGGCTTGCTCAACTAAAGTCGAACAAGCCTTTTCTGTCTCATTAAATTTTAAAACTTTTTTGTTACAGGAGTGCAGCGGGTCATTTTGTACCGACCCAAATATAGCCGCCATCATTGGTACCACCACCATTACCACCTCCTTTGTGGGTAAGTGGTAAATGTTGTGTTGAACTGGATGTAAGAGAAGTGCTTAGCATTTATGTTAAATTGAGAATTGATAAATAAAACAATGTTTAAGTCGGCTTTTTACTCTCGCTCGTTTAAAACTTTATTGCATATTCTACAATACTATTCCAAAAGAACGATATTATTATATGAAAAAGTGCGTTTTTGTGACAATTTGCTTATTATTAACATAGCATTTCATTTTAACCTGTGTACATCTTTTATAGGATATATTCAGCAAAAGGCAGTTTAATTAAATTTTAATGTCATATAGAATTACTCAACAATTATGCCAAAAATTAAAAATATGTGTAACTGATATATTCTTATTTATTTTATGCAAATAATTCTTAAAATGAGTGATTCAGCGGGTGTGGTCTTAGCACCCTCTGACGTGTAATTTTAGTTAATTTTGAAATGAAAGGGGATTTTATCCGCTAATGTGGTTGTGTTTTTTTTGATTTTTTTATTTCTTGTATAAATTTTTGAACTTCACTATGGCTCTGCCATCTGTGCCAGACATTACCGATTACCAATATAGCAAAACCTAAGAAAAACATCAAATTGCGTGACAATTCAATAATAGGAGCAGATTCTTGATAAAAATGTCTTACAAAAAGAACCTCGACAGAAACTGTTAATGCTGACAATAAAAATAAAAGGACAGCCGCAGCACGTGCCTGACGTGCCAAATGAGGTTGGTCATTTCGCAGGCATTGTTCTAAAAATAACGAATTTTCTGTGTTATTTGGTTCTATTTTCAGCAATTCACGCAAAACATGTATCGCTTTTTTGTACTCAAAAAGATTATAATGGGAAGCAGCTTTTCTAAAAAGCATAGACTTGAAGACTTCTTGACCGTTGACAATCTGAATGTTTTCCATAATAGAGGTCTCAATGACAACATTTGCCATCAAAATATGCTTTTGGTACTCACTGATTTCAAACAAAGCGTGGGTGTAAACAATCAGCATCTCAAAATATTCCTCAAATTCCAGTTGTAAAATCGCTTTTTCATTCCTTTCGTAATAGCGAACAACTTGCCTAAATTCCCCAGCATCTATGGCTTTGAAATTCCGAAAAATGGACGAATGATATGTTTTTGCTTGAAAAGGCACTTTTATTGATTGCTTTTTAGAAAAAAACCGATAATTATTTTGAATCACAAAATTACAATTAGATAACGCTTGAAACAAGAAAACGGTTGTTGTATTTCTCTCTTTTTATGAAAATAACAAATTCATGTTACTTTACAATTTTGCCTGTCAAATTCATGTTTTCATTTTGAATAATATAAAAATAGATTCCCGAAGGTGCATTAGGTAAAGACACGGTTGTTCTATTTTTAAAACTAAAATTTTCTTTTTTTGAAAAAATATTTTGACCATTAATATTAAAAATTTGCAACAAAACATCACCGGACACCCCCTCAGTATAAAAGGTGATTTCAGTCGAAAAAGGATTCGGATAAACTTGTACAAGTGATTGATTGTCAACATTTTTTATAGCTGACGGCTTGTATTTTAAACCTTCTACAACGGCACTTAACGCATCAATGCGACCATAACCATAAGTATTGTTGGGGATAGCCGAACCTGATACCGTGCCACACATTTGACCTGTTATTAGGTGACGTGCCGTCCGCTTGATGATATTTTCAATGGTATCCACTTGACCCGCCAAGTTTGGATTGGCAGAAATCATCAATGCCACAACACCTGCCACATGTGGTCCTGCCATACTTGTGCCATTAAAACTGGCATATAGCCCATTCCGAATACTCGAATACACACCAACACCCGGCGCAGAGATATCTGGTTTCAGACGATTACTGCCATCCACTGTGACAGGTCCTCGGCTGCTGAAATTCGCAATTGTATCATTCGGGGCTGTAGCACCCACAGCAAAACCAGGCGCATGAATCGCAGGCGGTGCGTTGACGGTCTCACAATTGGGTCCAGAATTGCCCGCAGAAATGACAGGCACGATACCCGCCGCACGAACAGCCTTAACCGCAGCATCCATAACTGCAAAATTGCTTGTGTTGCAGCCTTCCGACGTTGGGCATGACCATGAATTGTTGATAACGTGTGGTGCAAGCGAGGGTTTAGGCAGCTGCCCCGCCAAATTGGTGGGTGCAATAAAAAACTGAAAACACTCAACATAACGCGCTAAAGTCCCATCACCCCTGTCCATATTGCGTGCGCCAATCCAACGAGCATTGGGCGCAACGCCAATGAGCAGCGTATCAAATGACCCCACCATCGTACCCATCGTGTGCGTTCCGTGATTGTTGTCGTCGCATGGTGCAGGCGTATTGGTGCCGCATGGATTTGATGCCGTGACCGAATCAGGGTGGATGGCATCATGCCAATTATAATTATGGTCAGCAACGTTTGTGGTAGTGTTCCAACCGCGATATTTGGGCTTCAAAGCAGGATGTGTCCATTCGTAACCCGTGTCTTCGCCGCCAATGACAACGTTTTGACCGCGATAACCTAAAGACCAAACGCTATCTGCTCGAATTTTTAAAATACCCCATGTGATAATAATTCCTTCTGGTTGGGGCAATGTCAATGCTGGCACTAAATCAATTTTAGCATGTGGATTATTCATAACTTCTGCTACATCATCCCGTTCAGCAATTTGTTTGATTAAATCAAAATTTGCTGTTAAAAAAAGACCGTTAACGACCCAAAAAGATTGAAAACGTTTGTTTTGTGCATTCAATAATTGTTGAATACCAACTTGCGAACGTTCAGAGGTACCCCTCAGTATATTGAACACAAAAGTGCCTTTTTCTTCTTTTGACGCCAATCGGTTTGCGCCTGAAATGTCCGCTTGCTCACGCATCAAGACGATGATTTCTACTTCCGTTTGACGCTGAAATTGGGCAAATACAGAAGGATTTACCTTAGATTGCCACGTTTGGGCATCCGATAAAAAAGGTAAAAAACAAAAAACAAAGAGTAAAAAACAAGGCACTAAAATGAAATCGCGCGGTGTAAATGATGTCTTTTCCATTTAAATTATTTTGGATTAAAGATGTAAAATGAATATAAAAATGTAAATTTCTGAAAATTTGATTGAGCTTCAAGATTATTTTTTACTTTTAAGTGTAAAAAAACAGTGCCAGATTGAGAAACGAGAAAAATAAGATTTATGTACATATTTTCTCAATCAAACATTAAAAAGCATGCAAACTCACATCTTCGACCACTTGGCACGCGATGCGCGTATGGCAACCATTATGCCTCTAATTACGCTGCCCATTATCGAAACACATAATGATATTTATGCCGATTTGCTCGGTAGCATCATTTCGCAACAACTGTCCGTCAAGGCGGCTGCAACAATCCAAAGCCGTTTTCTCGACCTTTTTCCGAATCGCAATCCTTCGCCCGAATACGTTATCACGCTGTCAACCGACATACTGAGGGGTGTCGGTTTGTCGGGGCAAAAGGCAAGTTATATACGTAATATTGCTGCGTATTGGATTGAAAAACAAGCCAATATAAAAGATTGGATGGCAATGAGTGACGACGACATCATAGCAGAACTGACCCAAATTAAAGGTGTTGGTAAATGGACGGTTCAAATGATTTTGATGTTTCGGCTCAATCGCCTTGATATTTTTCCGATTGACGATTTGGGCATCCGACAAGGCATGATTAAACTTTATGGCATTGAAAAAACGGGTAGAGACCTCATCAAACGGCTTTACGAAATTGCTGAACCATGGCGACCTTACCGCACCGTCGCTTGTCGGCATATTTGGAAATGGAAAGATAGCCCCCGTTAATGGAAAGTGAAATAGGAAGTATGAAAAAAGAATATAGTGTATGAAAATTGGCTTAATGAGCGATACGCACAGTTTTTTGGATAAAAAAGTTTTTGAACACTTTGCCGCCGTTGATGAAATTTGGCATGCTGGCGACATCGGTAGCGTAGAAGTGGCAGATGCTTTGGAAACCTTCAAACCTTTACGGGCGGTGTATGGAAATATTGATAATCAAGCCCTTAGATTGCGATATCCTGAAATTTTGACGTGGCAGACTGAAGGGATAAAAATTTGGATGACGCATATTGGTGGCTATCCCTCAAAATATGCTGCTCGTATCAAAGCGGCATTACGTGTCGAAAAACCCGATTTATTTATCTGCGGTCATTCGCATATTCTTAAAGTGATGCCCGATAGAGAACTTAATTTATTGCACATCAATCCAGGTGCTTGTGGTGTTGAGGGCTTTCATCGCGTCAAAACACTGGTGCGCTTTGATATTTTGGAGCGTAAAATTCAAAATTTAGAGGTCATCGAGTTGGGTTTACGCGGACGTTGAGCCACCAATTTTATGAATGATACGCCGTAATTCGTAAATTCGTAAAATTTATGGCTCATTTTTTATACAAAATAACCTCAACTTGTCCCCCCCTCAGTATGTGAACGATTTGCCACTGCTTCCTCAAGGTATCAAGCTCTTCGTTCGTTAATTCATTCATCACATTGCTGTAAAAAACGTAGCTATTTTTGTTCAAATCAAGCCGGGCAAAGTCTGATACGGAGGGGTCATTTTTTAAATCAACCAAAGAAAAAGAACGCAGGTTAGGGAAAGCTGTTCCAATTTTTCTATAGCTAATGTGTTGACTATCAATTAATTGAATCATGTTGTTTCTTAATCGATAATAAGGGAGATGCGCCAACGTAGCGTCCCAACCCGTCGCAATAGGCTGGGGATAAACCCAAAAATTGCCACTGGCTAAACCTAAAAGAGCAATCAATGATATTTTTAATCGCTGTTTCCAATCCTTCAAATCAGAAATCAATTTAACGCCTAACAAACACGCTGTGATGTAAATGGGCAATAAATAACGATGATTGAGTAATCCTTGATAGATGATTAATGTCGGAGTCAATACGATAATTAATATGAGCAATAAATGCCATAGTTGTATTGTTTTGGGAAATAATTTGCTGTGAATACGATTTTTTTGATATGTTAAAATGATAATTATTAGACAAATAATTAAATGCCCAAAATCAAGAAGTCGCCAAATGAGTAAAATAATATTTTTTATAAAACCTTGAAAATCAACAATTTGGAACGCTTGTGCCCATGATGAACCAGCGTGATAACCTATCCAGCCTTTATTCACATAATGATAAATAAAAAAAATGGTGGCAAATAAACCGCTTAAAAGATAAGGCATTGCTAAAGTAAAGACACGTTTAGGAAACTTTAAAAGTTTACTAAACATAGGCAACAATTGAAATAAAAATAAAGCCGCCACAACCATCATTCCTCGCATACTGATTGCAGCTAAACCAAGAAGAGCAAAACTTAGGAGGATTTTTTTTTCTCTAAAAATAGCGTTTAAAGCAAGTAAAAAGAAAAAAATCAAAACCACATCGGGCGAGACCAAAACGCATTGACTGGCAACAACAGGATTAACCATGAGAAGGAGGAGAAACAGATAAGCCCAACTGTCGCCCAAAATCTTTTCACCAACACGCCAAGCTTGCCAAATGATGCCAAATAAAAATGGCAACATCCCTAAATGGCTGTTTTCCAAAGATTTACCTATGAGTTTCCAAATAATAGCTAAATAAAAACCAAATGTAGGCGGATGTCCCGAATCCATTTCATCGGGTAAAAGAAAGGTTGAAAAGTTGTTTTCAAAAAAAAAATAGGCATGTTGCGAAGCTAATTGAACAGTGTCCCAAAAGAAAAAATGACTGCGTACTGCCCATGTTGCCCATGTAACAAGCGCAAAAGAAGGCAGCGTCAAAATGCTCGGTTGGTTTAAAATTTTGACTGCTGCTGCAAGAACCATACTTTTTAAAGATTTCAAGCTAAATTTGAGCGTTTTTTGAACGACAAAGAAAATCAAAAAATGGGGAAACCTTCACTTAGAATTTTTTTAGGCTGCCTTGTTTGCACCATTTTACTCTTGTTTCGACATGGCTACACGTTTGGTTCGGGCGACCAATCGGAGATGCTGCCCTATGCTAAATACTTGATTGACAATCGGTTATATGCTTCTGATTTTTATATTCAAAGCATCGCCTCATGGGTGCCGAATGAGCGATATGTCTTTTCGTTGTTGATGTCTTTTTTTGGCGATAAGATGGAATGGGCGGCTTTTGGGTTGCATTTCGCGGCGACTATGTTTTTGTTTTTGGGACTTTATCAGCTTGCCAAAGAGGGTTTGGATACTGAGGGGGGGCGCTGGATGGGCGTATTAATGCCTGTTATGGTGCTTTATGGGGTCAATTTGGGCGGTAACGAATTGTATTACAATGCTTTTTTGCCAAGTTATGTGGCGCAAGTGATGGGTGTGTGGGTATTTGTGTTTGCCATGCGCGGCGCGGCTGTGCCCACTTATGCGCTTTTGATGTTAATGACTTACGTGCATCCGCTCATCGGCGTTCAATTGTGGTTACTCATCAATTTGTCTTTTTTGACGATATGGGTACTCAAAAAACATGCTGTAAACTTGTTTAGTTTATTAATTTTCAATGCTTTATATCTTACAACAGCAGCTTTTTTTATTTATAAAATTAAAAGCAGTTTTGATGCTGGCAGCGTTAATAATCAGTTGTTTTTGGATATCATACGATTTAGAGCACCACATCATTACTTTCCAGACTCATTTCCTTTGAAAAACTGGTTCATTTTGGCTTTGCCCTTTTACGTAGGTTGGCGGGTGGCGAGTGATACAGTGCAGTATGTTTTTAGTTGGATTGTGGTGGGCGTAGTGGTCTATTTGGTTGGAATTTATATTTTTAAAAATCCGACCCCCCTCAGTATGCAGTGGTTTTCAACAACTGTTTGGGTCAAAACATTTGCCTTTATCATCACTTTTACATTGATTAAAAAGTTGATGGACAAAAGTTATTTATATAAAATTTTTTTTGAACCTAAACATTTGATTTTAAACACATTATTCGTGTTAAGCCTATTGGCTATTGTTTTTATGATGCCACAATATCAACTTTTGAAATATAAATCTTACAATTTCCCTTTTTTAAAAACAGACAATTCAGAAGTTAATATTTCAAAATTGGCTAAAGAGAAAACACCCGCAGATGCTTTGTTTTTGATTCCGTCTGACCTTTCAGAATTTCGTTTTTGGAGCGAGCGGTCAAGTTATGTGGATTATAAAGCGACGAATCATCGCCAACCGGCTTTTGTGGAATGGTACAATCGGATTCAACAAGTCTATAAAATTAGCCTTGAAGACCGCCTCAAAGGACATCATTTGACGGAGTTGGCAAATCAGCATTTTAGCACGTTGACGGAAAAAGATTTTAGAGCATTCGCTAAAAATCAACATATTACGCATGTTGTCATGTTCAAAAACACTGTTTTATCTTTTAAAAAAATAGTAGAAAATGATAAGTATGTGATTTATAAGCTGTGATACTGAGGGGGTGAGGCGACATAAACTTGGCGCAAGTTTGACACTTGCACCAAGTGTTTAGGCATTATTTACTTCATCCCTGGCTGTTTAAATTGCCATTTCGGATTATCGGCTTTTTCTTTTTCGACGATTTTACGCACATCCTCTAACAGTTTTTTAGCATCGTAAACGATTCCGTCTTTGATGGTGTATTTGATGCCCCCGACGCGGACAACTTGATTGTTGTCATCTAATTTAATCGCACCTGTACCATACAAAACTTGAAGGTTTTCAAGAGGATTTTGGTCAATAATGGCAAAGTCTGCCAACTTTCCGACCTCTACAGAGCCTAATTCTTTGTCTAAACCCAACGCTTCTGCACCGCTCAAAGTGGCTGACCGAATGATTTCAAGCGGATGAAAACCTGCTTCGCGTAACAATTCCAATTCGCGGATATAAGCAAAACCGTATAATTGAAAAATAAATCCTGAATCAGAACCAGCTGTTACTCGTCCCCCTCGATTTTTGTATTCATTGATGAACTGCATCCAAATCATATAGTTTTCTCGCCAATTGACCTCTTCTTCTGTCCCCCATTTGTGCCAATACGAACCATGAGAAATACGGCTGGGTTGATAAAACTGCCACAATTTCGGAATCGTGTAGAGTGGATGCCACTCAGCAGTACGGGCACGCATAACATCGCGATTTGCCTCGTATATATTAAAAGTGGGGTCGAGCGTAAAATCCAATGCTAAAAGACTATCCATAACGGCATTCCAACGGGCAGAATGTGGCTTGGCAGCTTGTTTCCATAAGCGACCTGCTTCGCTGAAGCGATCACCTTCGTTTTGGTAATTATACTGAGGGGGGTAGTTTTGAACGGTTTTGTCGTCAAAAAGAGCTTCGGGCAAGCCGTACCAATGCTCCATGGAGGTCAAACCCGCTTTAGCAGATTTCAAAACATTCCAACGCCCCACGTCCATTTGGGCATGATGGCAAGCTGAACGTAAGCCTAATTTTTTATTCTCGTCAAGGGCAGCAAACATAACTTCGGGATTTGCACCAAAAAATTTGATGCCGTCCGCGCCATTTTCCTTGTTCTTTCTAACCCAAGCACGGGCTTGAACTGCCGTTGTAATGGGTTCTTCACTGCCCATACCGAAGGCGGTGTATGCCAAAATACGTGGTGCGGTAATCTCATTGGCAGCCGATTTTTTCTTTTGGTCGAGTGTCCAGTCTAAGCCATTGCCTGCGGAAGGGTCGCGGATGGTCGTGATGCCATGCCCCATCCAGAGTTTGAAAACGTATTCTGCATCCGTTCCCTGCGCCTTGCCACCGATGTGTCCGTGCATATCAATAAAGCCCGGCATGAGGTACATACCTGTGCAATCCAGTTCTTTACCGCCTGTCTTCAACTTAGGCCGGCGTGCAGAATCAATAGGAACGCCTGGAAAACCGACAACTTCAATGGCTTTTATGCGATTTTTTTCGACTACAATATCCACTGGTCCAATCGGCGGCGCGCCTGTAGCGTTAATGAGGGTCACACCTCTGATGATAAGTTGTGCCCACGGACCTTCACCTTCAGCACGTGGGGGTGCTTTTTTGATTTGAGCGTGAAGTGCAAAAGAGCAGAGTGAGAGTGCTAAAATGATGCGCCAATGTTGGTTTTTCATGTTAAAATGGTTTTGATTTTGATGAATAAGTTGGTAAAAGTACATTTTAGCTTAGATGCACCCCTCAGTATTTTTGTAATTTTTTTTTAAAATATACAACAGTTGTTAACTTATAATCATTTTTAGGTTTAATTTTGGTGTATAAAAAACCGAACAGAGTAACAAACCTTCTTTTTTAATATCTAAATTATGATTCTATGAAAACGTTTTTCCGATTTTTATGTCTCTCAATATTCATCTGTTTTTTCTTTTTCATAAGCAGTTGTAAGCCTGATAAAATCGTGGATGTCGTTTCGTCAAGCGACACAGCAAGCCCAGAAGTGGCAACGAAATGGGCAGATATGACTTTGCGCGTCGTTTACCGATTGGCTAGCAATACGCCAACATATTGTTCGCGTGCTTTAGGCTATCTCGGTTTGACGATGTACGAATGTGTCGTTCAGGGTAGTGAAACGCATCAATCTATGGCAAGACAGCTCAATAAATTCGATATTGTACCCCAAATTGAAAACGGAAAACGCTACAATTGGACATTGGCACTCAATACAGGGCAAGCAGTGATGCTCAAAAAACTGTACGCTTTGAACGATGCAACGAAGTTAAGTATTGACTCGTTGGCAACGGCTTTAGAAAAACGATATGCCGCAAACGAATCAGCAGATGTCATTGAACGCTCAAAAGCATTTGGACAGAGTGTTGCGGATGCTATCTTTTTGTGGTCAACCATTGATGGGGGTTTTGAAGGTTATTTAAAGAATTTTCCTACGGATTTTGTCATTCCGACGGGTCCTGGTAAATGGACAGCCCCTAAAAAAAGCCAGTCAAAATCGCAATTGCCTTTGCATCCTTATTGGGGGACTAATCGCACATTCGTAGCGGCAGATGCGACAATAGCTGTTCCCCAAATGATTCCTTACTCAACGAGCCGTTTTTCACAATGTTATGCCCAATTTTTAGAAGTTTATGCTAAAAACATAACGCTCACGCAAGAAGAAAAGGAGATAGGGGCTTGGTGGAGCGATGACCCTTCGGAAGTATATTCACCACCCGGACACTCCTATAATTTAGCGTCCATTGCTATTCGGACGGCTAAAGCCAATTTGATAGTGGCGGCTGAAACGTATGCGCGAGTAGGTATGGCAACGGCAGATGCGTTTATCAACTGTTGGAAAGTAAAATATATTTATTTTAGTGAGCGGCCTTCAACTTATATTCGAGACAATATTGACGGCTCGTTTGTGCAATATTGGCCCGAGCCACCATTTCCAGCTTTTTCTTCTGGGCATTCATCACAGGCTTCTGCGGCAGCGACTGTCTTGACGAATATTTATGGCGAACCATTCCCTTTTACGGACAACACGCATGAAAATAGGGAAAGGGATACAGCGCAAAAAGTAGATTTCAGAATTCGTAAATTCAATACTTTTTCGGAAATGGCTGAAGAATGCGGCTATTCCCGTATTCTCGGCGGCATTCATACACCACAAGACAATATCCAAGGGCTTGCTGTGGGTCGGAAAGTGGGGAACAATATCAATACGCTTAGATGGCGAAAGTAGTTCGATGTATGTTAATAATTTTTAAAATACATTTTTAAAATTGTGTTACTCTCCTCTTTTTTTACGTCCATATATCAACAACTGAACTTGTTGATAATATCTTCATACTACCATTCTTTGAGAAAAATAATCTGCATTATCTCAGTTATTTGAATAATTTTGCGATGTTTTGGATACTTCTGTATTCAAAAAATGGTTGTTCCACTCAGACTTTATACAACATCCTAAATATTGCAAAACATTTGAATCAGCAAGTCGCACATAATGAATTGTCAGACGCAGAAATTGTGCGTTTGTATTTACAGACACAGCATTCTGAATATTTCAGTGTGTTGTATCAGCGTTACGCTTCTAAAGTTTTTGGTAAGTGTCTCTCTATTTTGAAGGATTATGACGAAGCTAAAGATGCCGTTCAAGATATTTTTGTTAAAATCATGACCAATTTGGCATCTTTTGGTGAAAGAGCTCAATTTTCAACGTGGATTTACTCGATTACATATAATTACTGTATAGATATTATTCGGAAAAAGAAAAAAGAAAAAACCCTTTTTACAGACGATATAGAACGTGTGCCAGATATAGCAGCAGAGGAAGTCCCCGATGAGTTTTTATTGGCGATGGAAGTTAAACGTCTTAAAACGATTTTAGAGTTACTGCCTCATAGTGACCGTATGATATTGCTGATGAAATACCAGGATGACATGAGTATTCGTGATATTTCTGAAGTTATGGGAAAAACGGAAAGTGCTGTCAAAATGAAAATTAAACGGGCAAAACATAAAGCGCAAGAACTGTACTATAAAGAATTTGGCAGAGACTCTTAAAATATGATAGCCTATTCAAATCTTACGAAAAAGTACTGGATAAAAGTATTTTACTTTAAAAACACGCATAACTTATTGATGACGAATAAAATACTGAGGGGTAGGTAATGCTATATATTTTTATCAAAACAATTAAATTCCCATATTTTTAATCAAAAATTGAGGCAACATGGCAAATAGCTTCATAAAGCTCATGGGGGAGGAATATGAGCCTCGCTTTATGCTGCCAAATAAAAATGGTTTGAGCGATTTCGAACTCATAGGGCAGCGAATTGAGGAACAGAGACTGAATCATCGTTTCAATAGTGATGTAGCAGCCCTTTTTCTTCCTCGAATGGTTCGTACTATTATTGGTATATTCAGTGGAGAACTCGCCAATGACAGTGACTCCTTTGACCGACCAGCACCTTCTGATTATATCAATCCTTTAACAGCAAAATCACCTAAAGGTCCAAGCGAACGTTAAAAAATCGACCCTGTTTTGATGCTCAATGATACCCCTCAGTATTTTTGGTATATTATACTGAATATGGCCATCGCCCATTTATAAATTTCAGTTTTTCTTTGAACCAAAACTCTATGAATCTACTTGAAAAATTACTTTCTGATTTTATGACTGTCATTCTGAAATTGGCAGGATTGGATATCATGATAGCAGTGCAAAGCATTTCATTTATTTTTTTTACAAAAAACATAACTGCTTATTATTAAATCTTTCTCTATGTTCAAAAAAATACTATTTATTTTAAGTATTGTGCTAACTATTTCCTTTTCCGTAACAGCTCAGAAAGTAATGGATACCAAAGATGCTGTTAAAGAATTGGCTCCACCAAAAGAAACAAAAGAGGGTTGGACAAAAATCGGCGGTTTGGGTGTCGATTTCTCTTGGCTCAACCTCATCAATCCACGTTCAGGTTCAGGTGACAATCGCGTAGGTTTCGGTGGTTTGTTAAGTTACTCTGCCAACCTCGTCAAAGGCAAAAGCATCTGGGACAACCGTTTTGGGGTACAATTGGCATTGGTTCAAGTCGGCAATACCGCATTGACAAAAGCCAATGACGTTTTGCAATTTACCTCACAGGCGGGTTACAAAATCGGGAGTGGCAAATGGTATGCCGCAGGTTTGTTTGATTTGCAAACACAATTTTTGCCAACTTATGGTAAAAACTATTTATCTGCTAACCCCAAAGGTGTGACAAAAACGCTTGAGTTGACGGGTGGATTCTTTTCTCCTGCGACAGTGCGTTTTGCACCAGGCGTGATTTATAAGGCGAACCCTAATTTGACGATTCTTTATTCGCCTGTTGCACTCAAAGCCATCATTGTTTCAAACGAAAAATTGGCAAAAACAGGCAGTTTCTTTCCATTAGATGCCACAAAATCCGATAAAAAAGTAGATTTTCAAATCGGTTCTGAACTGCGTTTTGATTATATCAATAAGTTTTTTGACGGCAAAGTGGCTTATGCTGGCACACTTGATTTGTATTCGAACTACCTTCGTGACCCACAGAATATTGATGTCGAATTCTATAACTCACTTGATTTTTTTATTGTCAAAAACTTCTCTATCAACTTTAAATCTGATTGGTTTTATGACAATGATATATTGGTTTTCAAGGATAATGATGTTGAGAAACCTACACATCGCAATATTTTTATCCGAAATGCTTTGTTGTTAAAATACAGTCAAGCGTTTTGATTATCGTATTTTGCATAAAAAAAGCCGCTGTGTTGACGTACAGCGGCTTTTTTTATGCAAAATACTGAGGGGGGGTATTTCAACCACTCGTACTTAATATTTTGATTTCTACCCGCTGATTAACTTTATTCGCCGCTTGCGACGTGCTGTTTTCTAAAGGTAAACTTTTACCGTAACCCCTTGTAATCATCCTTTTTCTATCTACTCCTTTAGTGGTTAAATAATCTGCTACGGCTTGTGCACGATTTTTAGAGAGGCGATAACTCATACCTTCTTCTATAATTAAGTTTGTATGTCCTCCTATTTCAACAATCATGTTTGGATTGGATGTTAATAATTCATAAATCGCATCAAGAGAGCTGTAAGAATCTTTTTCAATTTCTGCTGAATTGACTGCAAATTGAAGTTTTTCAATCTTAATTATAGTCCCTTCTTTCAATTTATCGAGTGTTGCCGCATTCGCAACAACAGGAGGCGTATATTTGACGCTTGTAGAAGCAACGTCATCGCCGTCTTTGGTCGCAACCTTTACAGAGAGGGTATTTGACCCTTCATTAAGTCGGATTGTAGCTCTAATAAGCCTTTTCGATTTATCGAAATCAAAAGAGGAAAGTTCACTTCCATTAAAAATGACGGAAATTTGGCTTTTATCACTCACATTCGTGGCTACCGCCCGAAATTCTACTGAGGGGGTAGTTACAGTTGACCTATCTGTTGGTTTAGCGATGTTAATAGTGGGCGGTTTAGGTGTTTCCACAGTTTGTTTCTGTGGCGTTGGAATGGCTTTGGGCTTTGACTCCACAACAGCTACTTTGGGCTCTTCTTTCGGTATTTCTGGCATTAAGTCGGAAGCATTATCCGCTAAAACATTGCCATTATAAGGGAAAAGCGTTGGCACTTTATAAAAAGCCTCAATCATAAAATAGTTATGTGTACTCTTGGGCGTGAATTTAATATTAAATTTTTGCCAAGAGGCAGCCGAAACAAGATCAGTTTCTCCAAGCATCTCTTCCTTTGCACAATAACCAGAACCTGCCCAGACTCTTAATATGGCAGGGGTGACATAATTGACATCACGCCCTGTCGTCCGACTTTGGCTCATATAAATCTCTGAACGCGCTAAATAAATTGAAAAAGTATAAGTCACCCCTTTTAAAAGCGGCGATTTAAGGCGTTGCCCAGCAGCTTCCCAGGTATTATTGTCGCGCGTTACCATACCCAAATAGGTCGAGCCGTGGTAAGCATTTTTTGAAACTTTGAACTGTCCAGTAGGGTTTACATCAGGCGGTGTTTCACCTGCAAAACCACAATCGAACCAACCAATTGGTTGATGACCTGCTTGCGGATAGTCTTCAAATGATGGATTATCGAGCTTTATGACGACAGGTTTTTGCCCAAACATTGATATTTGCAGCAGACTGCAAACAGCGAAAAGAGCGATCAAAAGTGTCTGTTTAACCATTTTTTAGTGACAAGTATTGTGATTCAATATTCTCTAATTTATTGAGTTGAACGTTTTTTAAAGGGAAATATGATAAAACTCCTTAAAATAGTTAATCTTCGGTGAAGGAAAACAAGGATTGCGAAATTTTAAAAATTTCGCAATCCTATCCCCCCCTCAGTATTTTTATCTATTTTACTACGAAAACGCATTCAAACCCGTGATATCCATACCCGTAATAAGCAAATGAATATCATGTGTTCCTTCATAAGTCAAAACCGTTTCAAGGTTGAGCATGTGGCGCATAATTGGATATTCATTTGTAATGCCCATGCCACCATGTATTTGACGTGCCTCACGTGCGATGACCAAAGCCATATTGACATTATTGCGTTTTGCCATACTAATTTGGGCGGGTGTCGCTTTGCCTTTGTTAGCTAATGTGCCCAGTCGCCAAGCCAAAAGTTGTGCTTTTGTAATTTCAGTTATCATTTCCGCCAATTTCTTTTGGGTTAATTGAAAACCACCAATCGGACGACCAAACTGCTCGCGCTCTTTTGAATAACGCAAAGCAGAATCGTAACAATCCAACGCTGCGCCAATCGTTCCCCAAGCGATACCATAACGGGCTTTCGACAAACACATCAGAGGTCCTTTCAAACCTCTAACATTAGGCAAGACATTTTTCTTAGGTACACGCACGTCTTGAAACACCAATTCACCTGTAATACTCGCTCGCAACGACCATTTGCCATGAATTTCAGGGGCGGTGAAGCCTTTCATGCCTTTTTCGACAATCATACCGATGATTTCACCTATTTCGTTTTTCGCCCATACAACGGCAATATCGGCAATTGGTGAATTGGTTATCCACATTTTTGCACCGTTTAATATATATGCGTCACCGTCGTCCACGACATTTGTCACCATACCATTTGGGTTCGAACCGTGGTCTGGTTCTGTCAAACCAAAACAACCGATGAACTCCCCACTTGCCAATTTTGGTAAATAATGCCGTTTTTGCTCCTCTGAACCGAATTTATATATCGGATACATCACCAAAGAGCCTTGCACCGATGCCATCGAACGGATACCAGAATCACCGCGTTCCAGTTCTTGCATGATGATGCCGTAAGCAATTTCATCCATGCCGCCGCCACCATATTCCGCAGGAATCGAAGGACCAAACGCCCCAATTTCTGCCAAACCCTTAAATAAATGTGTCGGACACACTGCCCGATTCGAATAATCCTCAATAATAGGGCTAACTTCTTGCTTTACCCAAGCTTGCACGGCTTCTCTTGCGAGCAAATGTTCTTGATCTAATAAATCATCAACACCATAATAATCGTGATGTTGATAACGGTCTTCACGTTGTGATTTTTTAGTCGTTCCGTTAGAAATTGACATTGTTTTATAATTTTAGTTGCAACAATACCCATTGGTGGTGGGCGGGTTATATTTGGTTATTTATGCTCCGAAGTTCAAAAGGTGCTACAAAGTTACACCTTAAACTATAATTTTGACCATTGTGTTTACTTTTGTCATTTTCTGTGGTTTATTTCATTAAAAATATGAGCGCGTTTCGCGCCATCAAGCTTTGCTTGACTGAGGGGGTGTTAGATGAGAAGGGATGGGTTTATTCTTTTGAAAAAATGAGAAAATGAAAGGCTTTGTTTTACTTTGAAGAGCTATATTATATTTATTTAATTAACGGCAATGTTGTGCCTTTATACTGAGGGGAGCGATTCAAATCCTTGATAAGCAAAATAATCCTGCAAAATCTTATGCTGCAACCGCAATGTTACACTATCTGATTTTAAGATATTTTAGTCTATTAATCTAATTTACCACCTAAATATTTACGAAATAAAGCGATAGTTTGATAAATAAAAAATGCTAAAACAATATTGTATAAAAAATCAAATCTGTCAACGAGTCAATCGTTGAAATGCCTGTTTTGCCGTATTGTCGCGCATCCGTTTTCGGCTCATTTTTACATATAATTAATTAAAATCACAAGAAAAAGGACTAATAAAGCGGTGAATTTTATATTTTTCATGGAGAACTTTAAGTTTGAAACTTAAAATGGCGACAAAATTATAAAATTTTACCCTCCCTCACTATAAAATGCTGAAAAAGCCACTGATTCATGAAGGAGGCAGTGGCTTTTCGAATTTGAAATACATATTATACTTAGATTCAATGCTTTTTAAGCAAAATGAAGTATGTTATTTTCTTAATAATGAAGTAGCAAAGTAATCAATAATCCATTAAAAATAATTTCCCTGACGCATGTTTATCGTCTAATTTCAAAATTATTTCATCTGGATTAATGATGAAATCAGCACTATGAGGAATATCATCACTAATAATTGAGAAAATATATTGAAAATCATATTTAGTGCTAAATTCACGTACAGTTTTCAATAAACTTATTCGTCTCGTATTTGCTAAATTGGCAAAGGCATCATCGTGATAAATGAATTTGAAATATGATTGAGAGCTATAATAAGAATGCAGGGCAATATCAAAAGCAATACATAATAATTTATAATAAGTATTTCCTTCTGATTTAGCACTTTCATCATATCGGCAATCAAATTCTATATTGTTACTACTATTTAATCGCAAAGAAATATAAGCTGTATCATTTGTTATCTTTTTAGCTATTTCTGAAAATAAATTTCTTATTGATGTATATTGATTATTATTAACTGTATTATCTACTAGCTTTTGTAATTGTTCAATTTTTTGTTTTAGATTTTCGTCTCGTTCCTTATTCACTTCGTCTCTTTTTTCTTTATACTTATCGAGTGCATCAAGCTGGTTTTGTAATCTTATTATCTCCATTTCGACTTTCATTACTTTGCGTTGATACTCTTTATATTTTTTAAACAAAGAAGTATCTTGTATTAAATCACGAAATTTTTCTTTATCGTTATTTAAATCTATAAGTTTTGTATTAACATCTTTCTGTTGCGCTTGTTTTTCTTGTAACGTGATAGAAATTTGCTTATTCCTCTCTTCTGTTATATTATGATTGAATTCTATGAGTTGTTCGTAACTTTTTGTTAATTGATTGGAAAAATAAATATTTACATCTTCAAATAAAGATTTTACTCTTTCTAAATCAAAGGCAAAACCATTTTTAAGAGAGTGTTCTAATTTTTTAATATCAAACTCAATGTTGTAAAGTTCATTATTTAACTCTGCAATTTCTTTTTCTACTTTTCCTACTAAATCATCAATAATACTCTTGTCTTGCTGATAAAAATTAAGGTTATCTAATTCTTTTTGAAGATATTTATACTCCTGTTCCTTTGCATTCATTTTACCTATTAGGCTATCACGCTCTTTCGGGTTCACGCCAAAATCTTTCTCTTGCTCCTTAATTAAATCTATCTTTTTCTTTATATCATTTTCAATTCTATACTTTTCTTCTGCTATACTTTTATCGAAACCTAATAACCCCAACATCATTGGCTTCCATTGCTCATGCTTTCCTTGAAACTTACTTAATTGGAAAATGCTATTACGCATGTAATCGTAGTCTCCTTGCATACGTAAGGAATAATTTAGAATTCTACGATAATCTTCTCCTGTTTTATTACAAAAATCGATATTTAGATAATTATTTAATAAAGATTTCGCTTTCTTTATATCAATATTTTTATGGTCCCAGTCTTTGTAAAGTATAAACTCATTATTTGTCGTGTTATGTAATCTGAAATATATTTTTGTTCCTTGATTTATACCTCGTTTTATAGTCAAAAATTGTCCGCTATTCAAAAGTATTTCTAAGTAAAATTCATACCCTTCAAATAATTTCGTTCCAATTTCAGTACTTTTTACTGGTTCATATTGAACTTCACTATTTATTTTCGCTATCGGCAATAACATGCCTTCTTTTTTCACTTCTTTGAACAAAAAAAGATTTGTTGTTCCTTCTTTTAACAACAAAAAGTCAATTAGGACTATTAAGCGCGTTTTACCTAGATTATGGCTGTCCTTTACGTTTGCTTTCTTCTCAGCATCGCCTAAAATGACATTCAATTTTCCATTTTTGGTATTGAAAATGACATTTTTAAAAGGTTTGTTACAATATAGTTTACTTAGTTTCATTTAATTGAAAAGCATCTAATCCATCTTTATGATAGGTAATTCTACCAAAGAGAAATAAAAAGTTTAACGCATAAGGAAAGACATCTCTTGCGCTTATGCCTAAGGCTGAAACAATCGTTTTTAGTAACTCATCGTATTTCAGCAAGTTACAACGTTTTAATTCTTCTATTATCAAAGCACTCACATTGACAACAGATAAGTCCAAATTTAAATATTTATGAGCCGTTATCATGATATTCTTCCTATATGGCAATTAAAGTATAAATGATGCAAAAAAATCCAAATCAGGCGTTTATCTTTTTTTAGTTCTATTTGATTCTCCTCAAAAATCAAATCGTACAAGTAAACAAAAATTTCTTCAAATTTATCAAAAGTATCTCTTTTCGCAGTGATTTTATTGCTTAATTCATCTGCAAAATTATAGTACATTTCAACATACTCTTGATTGTTAAAATTTGATAAAAATCTATCAATATCCTCGAAGTATTGTTGTGACTTACGTCTGATTTCATTATCATAATATACTTGTGATAAGTTGTTTAGCATATTTTTTTTCTCCTTAGCAATCTCAATTATTTCGTCGGATATATCTGCAATTGTTCTAATTAATACGATTTCATTGCTAAACGCAATTATAATATCTCTTATCTCAAAATCAGATAAAGTTAGAGGTAGTTCAAATTTACCTATTTTGAAGAATTTAGTAATATTAGGGTTCAAATCAAGCCAAGTACTAATCGTCTCAGTCCCTATTACATCTATATTTTCGAGTGTCGTTATATCTTTTATTAGCTTTACAATATCTTCTCTTTTACCCGTTTCTTTCCTATTTGTAAAAAGCAAATAATTATCTATCTCATTTTTAACCTGTAATTCTTTGATTTTTAAGATTTCTCGATTAATCAAACTCGATTGATTGGAGAAAAAATCATTATCCGAACAACTCGCATTATAATTAGTTGTATGTTTTGCCTGTATTATAAATTGCCCCTTCCAAGAAGATTTTTCAGAAGGGTAGCGATTAGCAACTCCTCTAAATCGTCCATCACGACCACCGTCTGGCCCCTTAGCAAAACTCACAGTCCCTGTTCCTAATTTTTGTTCGCAGAGCATGTTTACCAGCTTTTCGAAGTCGTCTTCTGATAGATTTTCTAATTTGTAATGCATTTGATAACGGATTTAGATTTTGCAAAAGTATCAGTTTTACTAAAAAACATCTGTCTTTTGACACTAAACTTTTTATAATAAAAATACTTACGGTAAAATTTGTCATAAAAAGTATAGTTTTTCCAAAACCAAGGCTAATCACGATAATATTTTCAACAAACCGTTTTATAAACGACCTCATTTTTATAACTTTGTGGTTTTTGAGAACTCAATAACCAAACTTTTGTTTTGGTTTAAAAATATAAAAAGATGGCTTTGAAAGAACTTTCTGAACCCAAACAACCGTCATTGGACGTAACGAAGCAAGAGGAGGTACGACAAACACCCAATAATTCCATTTTTATTAAAGGTGCACGGTCTAACAACCTACAAAATGTGGATTTGGTCATTCCCAAAAACAAACTCGTCGTCGTCACAGGTGTTTCGGGCAGCGGCAAGTCGTCGATTACGATGGATACGTTGTTTGCCGAAGGGCAACGCCGCTATGTGGAAAGCCTTTCGAGTTACGCCCGTCAGTTTCTGATGCGGATGAAAAAACCAGATGTGGACTATATAAAAGGTGTCTGTCCCGCTATTGCAATTGAACAAAAAACGACGACTGGAAATAACCGTTCTACCGTTGGTTCTATGACAGAAGTGTATGATTTCCTACGCCTTTTGTATGCACGTGTTGGCAAAACAATTTCTCCCGTTTCAGGTGAAGTGGTTAAAAAACATCAAGTTTCAGACGTTATTGACTTCATTTTGAATCAAAATGAAGGAGAAAAGGTGCAATTGTTCATTCCAATCCCGACGAAGTATGATGACCGAACGCTTGAAACGGAACTGAATTTGTTGCGACAAAAAGGTTATACACGCGTTTGGTCGCAAGGTAATTTGGCGCAAATCGACGAAATACTGAGGGGGGAAGGCATAGCGGAATTAGGGTTAAAAACAATCGATATGCAACAACCTTTGACGGCTTTCAAAGACGCTGACATTCGGATTTTGATTGACCGTTTTGTTGTTAAACACGACGATGAAGAAAATACCAAACGCATGAGTGACTCTGTGCAAACCGCATTTTATGAATCGGAAGGCGAGGCGATAATCCAAATTCTATCAAAAGAAGGGGATAAAACGCAGGGATTTAACAATCGCTATGAACTCGATGACATAATTTTTATTGAGCCAACGCCGCAACTGTTCAACTATAATAACTCGTTTGGGGCTTGCCCGACGTGTGAAGGCTATGGTAAAACCGTTGGTATAGATGAAGAAAAAGTGATTCCCGATAAGACATTATCCGTATTTGAAGGGGCAGTTGCTTGTTGGAAAGGTGAAAAATCAAGTGAATGGCTCAGTGCTTTTTTGAACGCGGCGCATAAATTTGATTTTCCAGTGCATCGGGCGTATCAAGAATTATCTAAAAAAGAAAGACAGCTTTTGTGGCACGGCAATCAACACTTTCACGGCATCAATGCTTTTTTTGCCATGCTTGAAGAGCAAACCTATAAAATTCAGAATCGTGTCATGCTTGCGCGTTATCGTGGGCGGACGATTTGCCCGACTTGCGATGGCAAACGCATCAGACCTGAAGCGCAATACGTCAAAATCAATGGTACGGACATCGCAGAATTGACCGAAACGCCGATTGATGAACTCCTTGAATTTTTCCAAAAACTTGAAATTTCAGAAAATGATAGGCACATTGGGCGGCGTTTGTTGCTCGAAATTGAGAACCGCTTGCAATTTATGATGAATGTCGGTCTGAGTTATTTGACGTTGAGCCGCGTCAGTTCGACGCTGAGTGGCGGCGAAACGCAACGCATCAACTTGACGCGGACTTTGGGCAGCAATTTGACGAGTTCGATGTATATTTTGGACGAACCGAGCGTCGGTTTGCATCCCAGAGATACGGCTCGTTTGGTGACGGTTTTAAAAAATTTAAGGGATTTGGGTAACACCGTGGTGGTCGTTGAACATGAAGAAGAAATCATCAAAAATGCCGATTTCCTTGTAGATATGGGTCCACAAGCAGGTATTCATGGGGGTCACGTCGTTTTTGCAGGCAATTATGAAGATATTTATTCGGAAGCAACAGAGAGCTTGACGACCAAATATATGAACGGCACAATGACGATTGCGACACCAACTTTTCGCCGTCGTTCGACGCATTGGATTGAAATGACAGGTTGTAAGCAGCATAATTTGAAGAATATTTCGGTCAAAATCCCTTTAAATACTTTGATTGTTGTGTCGGGCGTATCAGGTTCGGGTAAAACGACTTTGGTGAAACAGATTTTGCACCCTGCTTTGCAACGGGCTGTTGACGATTCAGCGGCAGTTGTTCTTGGGCATTTTGACGAATTGAAAGGCGATACGAAAAAAATAACGGTTGTTGAAATGATCAACCAATCGCCTATTGGTAAATCCTCGCGCTCCAATCCTGTAACGTATGTGAAGGCTTATGATGAAATCAGAGATGTGTTTTCAAAGCAACAATTATCCAAAATAAGAGGCTACAAACCAGGTATTTTTTCCTTCAATACTGAGGGGGGCCGTTGCGAGACGTGTAAAGGTGAAGGTGAAATTGTGGTCGAAATGCAGTTCCTCGCCGATGTCCATTTAGAATGTGAGGAGTGCAACGGCAAACGATTCAAAGGCGAAACGCTGGATGTGACTTACAACGGTAAAAACATATATGAAGTGCTGCAAATGAGCATCGAAGAAGCCTTAGATTTTTTCAAAAAAGAGAAAGGCATTGTTCAAAAAATCAAGCCTTTATTTGATGTCGGTTTGGGTTATGTGCAGTTGGGTCAATCGAGTTCGACGCTGTCGGGCGGTGAAGCACAAAGGGTCAAATTGGCTTCATTTTTAGGCAAAGAGAACGCGAAAGACCATGTTTTCTTTATTTTTGATGAACCAACAACAGGTTTGCATTTTCACGATATTCGAAAATTACTTGATGCTTTGAATGCTTTGGTTGAAAAAGGGCATACGGTTTTAGTTGTTGAACACAATATGGAAGTCATAAAATGCGCTGATTGGGTCATTGATTTAGGTGCAGAAGGTGGTAAAAACGGTGGTCATTTGGTGTATCAAGGGACACCCGAAGGTTTGGCTGATACTGAGGGGTCGTTTACAGGACAGTTTTTGAAGGAGAAATTGGGTTGATTTGTAATGATTTTTTTAAAAAATAGACATTTTGGCAACAATAAAAAAGATATTCGCCTGTACCAGTTGCGGTGCTATTTCGCCCAAATGGATAGGCAAATGCCCATCCTGTGGAGAGTGGAATACATATACGGAGGAGGTTATTCAAAAAGAAACGCCTCGCGAAGAGCGCAAAAAAATATGGAAAGGTGCAAAGGTTGCTGACCCTGTACCGACCCCCCTCAGTATGATTAAGACAAGCAAAACGGATAGGCTGCTGACGCCTGATGATGAACTGAATCGGGTTTTGGGCGGTGGCATTGTCAGTGGCTCGTTGGTCTTAATTGGTGGTCAACCGGGTATTGGGAAGTCAACGCTTTTGTTGCAAATTGCTTTAGGTGTTTCCGCTAAAGTATTGTATGTCAGTGGTGAAGAGAGCGAGGAACAGATAAAAATGCGTGCAGATAGGGTGGCTTCAAAGCAATCAGATTGCTATATTTTGACAGAAATAAGTACGTCAAAAATCTTTCAACACGCCCAAAACCTCGAACCAGACCTCATTATTATTGACTCCATTCAAACCCTTGCGGCGCCACATATTGATGCCACACCTGGCAGCATTTCGCAAGTGCGCGAGACGGCAGGAGAACTCCAACGGTTTGCAAAAGAAACGAATATTCCTATTTTTATCATTGGTCATATCACCAAAGACGGCGCGATAGCGGGACCCAAATTATTGGAACATATCGTTGATGTGGTCTTGCAATTTGAAGGTGACCAAAACTATATGTATCGCATTTTAAGAACTTTGAAAAATCGCTTTGGTTCGACGGATGAAATAGGTATTTATGCTATGCAAGCATCGGGTTTGCGCGAGGTTTCAAATCCTTCGGAGTTGCTCATTTCACAAAAAGACGAAGATTTAAGTGGTTCGGCAGTGTGTTCTACTATTGAAGGCGTGCGCCCGATACTCATTGAAACTCAAGCACTTGTGAGTCGCGCGGTTTATGGCACACCGCAACGTTCAGCAACAGGTTTCGACCTCCGGCGGTTGAGTATGCTGTTAGCGGTTTTAGAAAAACGGGGCGGTTTTCCTTTTGCGATGAACGATGTGTTTTTGAATATTGCTGGTGGTTTGCGTGTAGATGACCCTGCTATTGATTTAGCGATTGTTGCCGCGCTCATTTCGTCGCTTGAAGATATTGCTGTACCAAACAGTACTTGTTTTGCGGGTGAAGTTGGTTTGTCAGGCGAAATTCGGGCTGTTGCAAGAGCTGAACAACGGATTCAAGAAGCGGATAGATTGGGTTTTAAAGAGATTTTTATTTCAAAATACAATCTTAAAGGCTTGAATATTGATAAATTTAAAATAAAAATACGGACAGTTGGAAAGGTGGAAGAACTTTATGAAGCTCTTTTTAGGTAAAAATTTAAAAACGTGAATCAACAAAGCATAACAAAATACTACGATAACAATCGATTTACTTTCCGCTATTTATGGAACAGTCGGCAGACACAAGCGATTCATTTTGGTTATTATGATGAAAAAGCGACGAAACATGAAGCGGCTGTGGTGAATATGAACCGCAAATTGGCAGAACTTGCAAATGTTCAATCAAGCGATAGAGTATTGGATGCAGGTTGTGGCATCGGCGGTTCAGCGATTTGGTTGACGGCTGAAATGGGTTGTACGGTTGATGGCATTGTGTGGGTGAAAAACCAAGCAGAGGAAGCGCGTCAAAATGTTAAAAAAGCGCATCTTGAGCATAAAATTACCATTTTTGAAGGCGATTACAACCACACCCCTTTCCAGAATGGCTCTTTTGATGTTATTTGGGCATTAGAAAGTCATTGTCATACCGACCAAAAAGCGGCATTTTATACCGAAGCAGCCAGGCTTCTCAAAATTGGCGGGTGTTTGGTGATGGCGGATTTGTTCCTTTCACCCCCCCTCAGTATAAATGATGAAAATCGGTTAAAATTAGGCTTAACACATTGGGCAATTCCCAACCTTGACGATATACATACACACAAAACATACGCGCTCCAAGCTGGTTTTGAGGATATTGAGATTCAAAACATCAATCCACATGTGCATCGTTCTCTTAGAAATGCTTATGAACATGCTGAAAAATGGTCTTCAACGGCGCGTTTTCTACAAAAAATCGGCTTAGTCAATCAGGATCAAGTTGGGAACGCCTTAGGTACAAAATTAATGTTTGAGGCATGGCTCGATGAAAACTGGTTTTATGGTTTAGCAAAAGCTGTGAAAATTTAAAGAATTGATTTTACTTTTATGCCCTATTTTATCAAAAACCTAAGCCATATGACTTTTCCTTCAGTTGAAGAATATTACGACAAAACTCGATTCGACTACCGCTATGTTTGGAATAGCCGCAATACACATGCCATTCATTTTGGTTATTACGATGAAGAAGTGCGACAGCATGTCGCTGCAGTTGCAAATATGAATCGAAAAATGGCTGAATTGTCGGGCATTCGTTCCGAAGACCTTGTGCTTGATGCAGGTTGTGGCGTTGGTGGTTCCAGTTTTTGGTTGGCTGAAAATATAGGTTGCCATGTAACGGGCATTACGCTCGCAGCCAGTCAAGTCGCTGATGCTCAAAAAACTGCTGCTCAAAGAAATCTATCCCACAAAACCCATTTTCAACACGCTGATTATTGTGCAACAGATTTCAAATCAAATAGTTACGACATCGTTTGGGCATTAGAAAGCCAATGCCATGCAGCCGATAAAGCTGCTTTTTATCGTGAAGCCTTTAGACTTTTGAAACCGAATGGACGATTGGTTATAGCTGAATATTTTTTAAATGCCCCTGATGAAGCGACCACGAGAGACGTTGATATCAAGGCTTGGTATGATAATATTGCCATACCCAATCTGTTGACATGGGCGGAACATGAGGCATTTGCAAAAACGGCTGGTTTTAAAATGACAACCCTTCAAAATATCAATCCCAACGTACGCCGTTCTTTGCTCAATGCGTATGAACATTGTGAGAAATGGCTACCTGCGGCAAAATGGCTCAATCGATTGGGTATTGTCAATAAAGTACAAGTAGGCAATGTGTTAGGAACAGCAGCGCAATATCGGGCTTGGGCAAAAGATTTGTGGTTTTATGGGTTGGCAGTATTTGAAAAGAGTTATATTTCATAACTCATATTTCATATCTATTTAGCATTGACAATCATTTTCATCCAAAAAAGAGGATTCAAAACCTTTTTGCGCACATCAATATTATTGAACATCGAATAAACCAAGTCGGAAATCTGGACATTGCGCGAAGCAACCCACAAAACGAAGTTAAATACTGAGGGGTACTTACCAATGCGTTGCAAGCGATAACTCAAATTCAATTCCGTTCCCATAACTCGCCAAACGCGGACATCGTAATCACTGATAAACGCTTCTGAAAAATCCTTTTCTTTCAAGCATTTTTCGGCTTGATCGGCAGCAATATAGCCTGAATAGACCGCGTTCCCGATGCCTTCCCCTGTCAATGGGTCAACCAAACTAGCAGAATCACCGACGAGCATGTAGCCATCACCCGACAATTTGTTGCGTTTTGAGCCTAAAGGCAAAGGAAAACCAAGGATTTTACCATCCAATTCAGCATTTTCGAAGCGTTCTTTGATGCCCGGACGCGTTTGTATGACTTCTAAAAGTAGTTTTTCAAGGTTGACTTTACGTTTAGAAATGGACTCAGTTAACATGCCAAAACCGACATTGGCGTCGCCATTGGGCAACGGAAAAATCCAAAAATAGCCTGGCAAATAGTCTTTTAAGAAGTGTAATTCGATAAAATTGTCGGGGTGGCAACCTGTGACATTTTTATAATAGGCACGAACGGCACCTGCATTGTGCTTAGGGTCAACTTTAATATTGGCAACATGACGCATGAAAGGCGACAAAGGTCCACTGGCAACGATTAAGATTTTTGCTCGTACTTGGAACTCTCCTTTTTTGTCAGAAACTGTCCAACCCGACCCCTCAGTATATTCGTGTTTTTCGATGCTTTTTCCTTCTATAAACTCAACAAGAGGCTGTTTTTTCACCATTTCAATCAAATGATTGTCAAAATGGATGCGTTTTGCCACGTAACAAGGCGTTCTATCTGCACCTTTATTATAGTTTTTTCGAAATGGTACGTGGAAATTACGCTTATTGTCCATCGAAAAAGTCACGCCCCATGAATCTGTCTGAATAGGTGTTTTCTCTAAAGTATTGATGATTTCAGGGTCAATGCGATTCAAAATAGCCACTGTTCTACCTGTCATGCCATCGCCACACACTTTATCACGTGGGAAGGTCGCTTTGTCTATCAATACGGAGGGGATGCCTAATTGTGCTAAACGCAGTGCAGCCGCTGCCCCGCCAGGTCCTGCACCTATAATACATACGTCGGTTTCTATCATCATTGTTTGTATAAAAATGTCGTCGAAATTAGGCACTTCGACGACTTGATAAATTAAGAAATAAATTCGGTGGCGAAGGTACAAAGAGTCAACGCATTAAAAAAACTTCTTCAACAGAGCGTACAAGACTTTTTTATCTTCCTCATTTAAGAAGCAGCTTTTATCTTGTTGTAAATATTTTCTTTTGAAAACGGAAATTGCTGCCGTCGTGTCCCTAACGTCATAACCGACAATTTTCAATGCTTGTAGGGCATTAAAATCTGGTGGCAGTATCATATTGGTTGTATCGCCATACCACACGCCGAAGCCTTTATCTGCCAATCGTTTCCAATCAAAAAAGACATTTGGGTCATTTTTTCGGGTGGGGGCGAGGTCAGCATGACCAATAAAATTAGCCGTTGGGATATTATAGGCTCGTTTCAATCGGTCGAGTAGTATCGCCAATGACTGCATCTGTAACTCTTTAAAAGGTTCAAAACCATCATTATCCAACTCGATGCCTATGCTTGAAGAATTGAGGTCGGTATCATTACCCCAATGCCCAAGACCCGCATGATGTGCCCTCAGATAGTCATTGAGCATGTGGTGCACCGTGCCATCTTCGCAAATAACATAGTGTGCACTCACTTGTGTGCGGGGCAAAGTGAAGGTTTTTAATCGTTTTTAATACATCTATTTATAAAAGTCGAAATGTAGGAAAAAAATGCCCCCCTCAGTAGTGAATACCTTTTTTTGGGAAAACAAGTGGTGTATCGTTTCAAAATTTTAATTTTGCCGCTAAAAACGTTTTTAAATATAGACTAATACATGAAAAACCGAAAGCGATTTGGTTTGTTTTTTGTCATTTCATTAACTGCCGCCTTGTATTGGTATGGCTCTATGATGTGGCATTATGATCATCATTTAAAATATATGTTTTCTGATGAAGAAGGCTATTATATGTATTTGCCCGCCGTTTTTATTCATGGTGGTTTTGAAGATATTCCTGTTAGATGTACCTTTGAATACAAGCCTTATCCGAATACAAACAAAATTTTTACGCGCTTTACTTATGGTATTGCTTTATTAGAAACGCCTTTTTGGCTGACTGCCCACCTCTCTCGCTTCATACAAGGCTTTCCACTCAATGACCCTTTCGCAAATGATTATTCAGTTGCTATATTGTTATCTGCCAGTTTTTATACCAGTTTAGGTTTATATTTTTTGTTTCTTTTGTTAAAAAGGCGCATCAAAAGAGATTTTGTCGTATGGTTGAGCGTCGGTATTATATTATTGGGTACAAACCTACCTTATTTAACTACGCGACAATCGGGCATGTCCCACCACTACACTTTTTGTTTAGTCAGTATTTTATTTTACTATTTGCCTATTTTTTATGAAAAAAAGACCCCCTCAGTAAAAATCACGTTTTTAATCAGTTTTTTATGTAGTTTAATTGTATTGATTCGTCCAACGAATGTTTTAATCATTTTCGTCGCTTTACTTTATGATATAACCAATTTCGCCCAAATACGAGAACGAAGTCAATGGTTTTTGTCAAATCTAAAAACATTGTCGTATGGTTTTATAATGGCTGTGGCTGTCTGGATGCCACAATTTATTTACTGGCATTACATATCGGGCAATTGGCTATTTTACTCATATACCGATGCCACATTTATATATTTCACTGACCCTTATCTTTGGCAAATATTTTTTCATCCATGCAATGGTTTCCTCGTTTATTCACCAGTCATGTTCCTATCTTTAATGGGTTTGGGCATAACGGCATGGCGCAATGAATTACAAGGGCGTTGGATTCTACTCAGTTTCGTCATTTTGTCTTATTTATGTGCAGCGTGGTCGTGTTGGTGGTTTGGTGGCACTTATGGCTATCGCAGTTTTATTGATTTTTATCCTTTATTGGCATTAGGATTAGCATACTTATTAGAAAAAATATTTACACAAAATCATTTGATTATCAAGTCATTGACAATTATTTTTATCTTTTTGTGTATCTTCATCAATATACGGATGATTATGTATTTTTATTTTTTTCAAGTTGAGTTTCGAGGTGAACATACCGATAAGTTGATAGAGGCTTGGCGAGCTTGTTTTTGGTTATAAAATCATATATCTAAAAAGGTCACCTTTTGAATATTCAAGCCTTTTTTCTCAAACCACTTCACTGGAGCCTGTGTTTTGTCGCCTGTACGGGTATCGCATTTAAAAAAAACATAGTACAGTTGAAGACAATGACCAATGCGCGCCAAAAGAGCTTGAAAACGGGCTTCTGCTTGTTGGGGTTCATCTTCTAACACATCAAGTCGCCAGCAGTAATAAGCTTCATCATGGAGTTCGATAATGTCCAAAACAGTTTTATCTGTGATAAATGCTTCGCTAAACCGTCTTGCTAAAATGCTGTGATGCTTTGACCAATCACGCGGAAATCCTTTGTCTTCAATATATTTGAAGGCATCATGGATTAATGTAATGAGTCTCAGTTGTTCTCGTTCATTTTTACTGAGGGGGGGCATTAGGCGATTGATATTGAGAAAAATTTCGGGAATATGATACAAAACCTTACCTTCTGGATGTCCATAACGGGGTTCACCCCAAGCCAAACCCGCCTTAACATTGGGATGTAATGCTAATTGACACTCTAAATCTGTTTCAGGTTTGAGGCAATTGAGTATGTCTGTATCAGTGAAAAAATGGCTATTCATCTAAGGTTTTGTTCAAAAAGTCGAATATCTCGCTCCGTAAAAGTGGGTAAAATAAAAAGGTGAAAATATTTTAAAAAATTGGTCGTCTATACAAATGTGCAAAAAAAGTTTTTTGTATTGAAAAAATAAACGATTTGACTAATAAAAACGTTTCACTACTAATCTTTTTACTAATCTTTTTACTAATCTTTTTACATGAAAGTTAAAATTTGGTTAAAGTAGGGCAAAAGCCTAATCAAAAGAAACCAGAAGGTGTTTATTTTGCGTACAGTTATTACTGATAAATAAAGAGTGAGAACAAAACAATTTTTAAACCACAAATTAATAAAAACATTATGAAAAATATTCTATCGTTAATTAGTGCAGGTCTTGTGGGCGGTTTGATTGTCGTTGGTGCGATGAATCTTTCAACAAACAATATTAATGTATCACCTCGCAATAATTATGCAAAGTTAGCAAGTGAAACGACAACTTTAGGCGGTGTCGTTGACCTTTCGCAAGCGGCTGAAAATGCCACACCTTCTGTTGTGTACATTGAGTCTTCCGAATCTGCTCAAACAGCGAATCGTCGGGCGCAACAAGATCCCTTTTCCAGCTTTTTTGGCTTCCGTATGGGTCCTAAAAAAGGGACTGGCTCAGGTGTTATCATTTCACAAGATGGCTATGTAGTCACCAACAACCATGTTGTTGATTTTGCTGATGAGGTAAAAGTCACGTTGCCCGCGCCCGACAATCGGGTCTTTACAGCAAAAGTCGTCGGGACTGACGCTTCTTCAGATTTGGCCGTTTTGAAAATTAATGGTTCTAACTTTCCAGCGATTCAAAAAGGTAATTCTCAAAACCTCAAAATTGGTGAATGGGTTTTAGCGATTGGCAACCCTTATGATATTGGCACAACGGTAACGGCAGGTATTATCAGCGCAAAAGATCGAAAATTAAGTGAAAATAACCCTTTACAAGACTTTATTCAAACTGACGCAGTCGTTAATCCTGGAAATTCTGGTGGCGCATTGGTGGACGCTCAAGGTCGATTAATCGGCATTAATACCGCTATTCAGACGCATACTGGTAGCTATGAAGGTTATTCATTTGCTATTCCTATTTCGGTTATGAATAAAGTGACAGAAGAAATTGTCAGAACAGGTAAATCTATTGGTCAACCGGCGCAAAAAAGTCTAAACAATAACAATTTTGCCCCTAATGGCAACCGTCCACGTTTGGGCATCGAAATGGTTCCAGACGAGTATTTTCAAGAAGAAGCAAAAGATAAATCGTTGAATGTCAGTGAGGGTGTTATTGTGGCAAACGTTATGGAGGGTGGGGCTGCTCAATATGCAGGTATTCTACCTAATGATGTTATTGTGAAAATAAACGGTTCAGCTATTCGTTCTACTCAAGAGTTAAAAAGTATTGTATCCAATGCAAAGATGGGTGAAGTGTTAAAAATAACCGTTTTTAGAGATGGTCGTACAAAAGAAATTACAGTAACAATGAAAGCCTAATTAAGTCATTTTATTTATGACCTATTTATGACTGATTTAGGCTACAATTGTGAACTAATAGAATATACAAACTGTTATAGTATAAAAGAGACTTGTTTAAAGTTGGTTTTTCGTTTTGTTTTGATGCGTCTGATCCTTGAGGTCGGACGCTTTTTTTTTGTTAGAACTAAGATATATAAAAGGCATTTTTGATAGTTAAATTTATATAAATCAATGAATTAGAAAAAGCCAAACATAATTTGAGCTAAACGAATAATCAATCCTATCCCGAATATCCCAACGACCACAATGACTAAAATCCTTCCCGCTGATAATTGAGGCTCATCATATATTTCTTGCTTTGCAATATGTTCTTTCAAAACACTATCTGCCATTTGTGCTTGACTTTTTGCCACAAAAAGACGGACATTCCCATAAGCAAAGGGCGTTAATTGCCCTGTTGCCGCCGATACCACATGTGCCTCAATACCTGATGCACGCAAAGTAGCCGCCGTAAGCTGGGCTTGTTCCTCTGTATTGAAAGTACGCAACATAACGACAGGTTGCCGTTCTGATGCATCATTGGATTCATCATTCATATTGTCCCACGCGAAATCGTCGTCAAGCAAATTTTTACTCATAATTTATTGATTGTCAATTTTTTAAAAATATAAAATTACTCTCCCCTCAGTATTTTAACTAAAATTTCTTACGTTATTTACTCAAACAGAAGTTAAGGTATGTAAATTTGCGCAAGAAATACCTTTATTATCTATGCATGAATTTATTGTTTCTACAAAAGACGACTTACCTAATGCTGTTGATTGGCTTTTAGTTCAAGCCAATGGACGACGAAAAATAATGCTTTTTGGCGATATGGGTGTTGGTAAAACGACATTTACAAAAGCATTTTGCGCATATTTCGGTGTAAATACACCAACAAGTAGTCCAACTTTTTCTTTGGTTAATGAATATTTTTATATGAATACTGAGGGGGTCCAAAATGTTATTCATCACATCGATTTATACCGTTTGAACAGCTTAGAAGAAGCCATGGATATTGGTATCGAAGACTACTTGTATGACGAGAGTTATTGCCTCATCGAATGGCCTCAAATCATAGAACCCATAACGCCAGATGATGTTTTGAAAATTAGCATTGAATTGATGGAAAATTCGATACGGAAAATTGTAGTTTTGTAAAAAAGTATTGAGAAAACCCTTTATTTTATTATAAAAAAAGAAACTTTATGCCTTCTTCTGCCGCCGCTACATCTATGTCCACCATTGCTCAGAGTTATGTGCAAACTCAGGAACAACTCATGCCTGTCGAAAAAAAACGCAGTGGCTTGTATATTGGTATCCCTCGGGAAACCACTTTGCAAGAGAATCGCGTAGCACTTATTCCTTCGAGCGTCAAGACTTTAACGGCACGCGGGCATCGCATTGTCATCGAAACAAGTGCAGGAGAACATGCTAATTTCACAGACCACGAATATTCTGAAGCTGGTGCAGAAATCGCTTACAGTGCTGAAAAAGTCTATCAAGCCGAAGTTATTATAAAAGTTGCGCCGCTCACTTTAGATGAAATAGATTTATGTCACCCCAATCAAATCCTGATTTCTCCTTTACAAGCACCTATTATAACAGAGGAATACATCAATAAAATGCGCCAAAAACGCATTATAGCCTTGGCAATGGAGTATATTCAAGACGAAGTTGGCTCATTCCCTATTGTCCGTATAATGGCAGAAATTGCTGGTTTGAGTGCAATGCTCACGGCTGCGGAGTTGTTAAGTGCGAGCCGTGGCGGTATCGGTGTATTATTAGGCGGTATTGCAGGTGTGCCTCCTGCAAAAGTGGTCATTTTGGGTGCGGGTGTTGTTGCAGAATTTGCAACCCGTGTAGCTTTAGGGCTAGGTGCCGAAGTCCGGATTTTTGACAATAATATTTATAAACTCATGCGCCTACAAAATCAAGTCGGTCGACAGCTTTACACCTCCGCTATTGACCCCTCAGTATTGACGCAGGAACTAATGAGTGCTGATGCCGCTATTGGAGCCATTCACTCGGGAAACGGTCGTTCACCTTTAGTTGTGACCGATGAAATGGTTCAAAAAATGCGCCCTGGAAGCGTCATTATTGATGTCAGTATTGATCAAGGCGGCTGTTTTGCAACATCACGTGTAACCACCCACGACAAACCGACATTTCGTTATCACGATGTTATTCATTACTGCGTACCCAATATTGCCAGCCGCGTGCCACGTACTGCTTCAAATGCTGTAAGTCATATTATGACCCCTATTTTGTTACGAAGCGAACAATTCAATGGCATTTACAACCTTTTGACGCAAAGCCACGGCTTACTGCATGGCATTTATGTTTATAAAGGCTCTTTGACCAATCGCTACTTGAGTGAGCGTTTCAATATGCGTTTTACCAGTATTGAGTTACTAATTCCTAGCAATATTTAATTTTGGTGAGATTTTTGTAACCTCCAACTGAGAAAAACTGAAACACGTTATGCCAAAACATAACGCCTTGTTTACAACCTAACAAATCGTGAGGAATCAAAATTATGAGTGCAAAAAATAAAAAAGTTATCCTTGTCGAAGACAATCTCGCAGATGTTGAGCTTGTCCGTATATCTATTCGAGAATTGGAAAATCCTATAGAGCTGGTTCATGTTGGTGACGGACAAGAGCTGTTAAACTTTCTTAAAACCGCCGTTTTGAGCGAAATTGCGGTCATTATGCTCGATTTGAATATGCCGCGTGTGAGTGGCATCGATGTTTTGCGCTATATGCACGAAGACCCGTTGCTCAAAAAAGTGCCTGTTGTCATGTTTACAACATCGAACAGCAAGACGGATATTTTAAAATGTTATGAACTCGGCGCTAAGGCTTTTGTCTGCAAGCCACTTGATATTTTTGAATTCAACCAAGCCATTCGCTCTATCGTTGAGTTTTGGACGGGCATTAATATGTTGCCTGCTTTCGGATAATTTTAAGAAATAAGAAAAAATACTGAGGGGGTCTAAAATGTTGTGCAGGCATTTTAGACCCCCTCAGTATTTTTAGATTTCTACCCTTTCTCTCCGAATAATGACGTATTTTTGCAAAAAATTTTATAAAATGTTTCCTAAATACGATGTTATAGTTGTTGGCGCAGGTCACGCAGGTTGCGAAGCCGCCGTTGCTGCTGCCAATATGGGTTCAAAAGTTCTTCTAGCAACGATGAATATGCAGACGATTGCGCAAATGTCGTGCAATCCTGCTATGGGTGGCGTTGCCAAAGGGCAAATTGTTCGTGAAGTAGATGCATTGGGCGGTTATTCAGGTATTGTAACCGACCATACGATGATACAGTTCCGCATGTTGAATCGCTCGAAAGGTCCAGCGATGTGGTCACCGCGTGCACAAAGTGACCGCAATTTGTTCGCTCGAAAGTGGCGGATTATGATGGAGCAGCACCCCAATATTGATTTTTGGCAAGAGATGGTATCGGGCTTGATTGTTAAAAATGGTCGTGTCGGTGGCATTCGTACGCCTTTGGGCTTAGAAATTGAGTCGAATGCAGTTGTTTTGACCAATGGTACGTTTCTAAACGGCATTATACATATAGGTGAAAAACAATTTGGCGGTGGACGCATGGGCGAATCGGCTGCGCGAGGTATCACTGAACAATTAGTCGAATTGGGTTTTGAATCGGGTCGTATGAAAACAGGTACGCCGCCGCGAATTGATGGTCGCAGTCTCAATTACGACCGCATGGAAGTGCAAGACGGTGATGCAGAACCTGCCAAATTCAGTTTTACAAATACACCCCCACTCACCAATCAACGCCCTTGCCATATTACCTACACCAATGAAAAAGTCCATGACATACTAAAAACAGGTTTTGAAAAATCTCCCATGTTTACAGGGCGTATTCAAGGCTTAGGACCTCGTTATTGCCCTTCAATTGAAGATAAAATCAATCGTTTTGCAGATAAAGAACGGCATCAGCTTTTCATCGAACCCGAAGGATGGGATACTTGCGAGATTTATATAAATGGTTTTTCGTCCTCGTTACCTGAAGATGTGCAATTCAAAGCCCTGAAACAAATAGCGGGTTTTGAAAATGTCAAAATGTTTCGTCCAGGTTATGCGATTGAGTACGACTATTTTCCACCAACACAATTAGATTTGACTTTGGAAACAAAATTGATTAAAAATCTCTTTTTTGCAGGTCAAATCAATGGTACAACGGGCTACGAAGAAGCAGCTTGTCAAGGCTTAATGGCGGGTATCAATGCCCATTTAGCGATAAATGAGGAAGCCCCTTTTATCCTCAAACGCAGCGATGCCTATATCGGTGTCTTGATTGACGACTTAATTACAAAAGGAACGGAAGAGCCTTACCGTATGTTTACTAGCCGCGCCGAATACCGTATTTTGTTACGTCAAGACAATGCAGACGTGCGCCTTTCGCCCATTGCTGAAAAATTAGGTATGAGTGGTATGGACGAACGCATCTGCCGAGTGAATGAGAAAGTGACTGGCGAGCAAGCGATTATAGATTTTATGAAAGAATTAAGCGTTTCGCCCGACCTCATCAATGGTTATTTAGAAACTATTGGTACGGCGGCTATTGACCAACGGACGAAATTGCATAAGATTTTGCTGCGTCCACAAGTAGATACTGAGGGGTTACGCAAAGCCGTTCCGCAACTCGATGACTTTTTAAAGCAATACGATGCAGAAATTACTGAGGGGGCTGAAATCACGATGAAATACGAGAGTTATATCGAAAAAGAGCGTGAAATGGCGTATAAAATGAAAAAATTTGAAGAATTGCACCTTTCTGATAAAATTGATTATCACGCTTTCCCTGCACTGTCGATGGAGGCGCGCTTGAAATTGACTAAAATTAAGCCGCGTACATTAGGTCAAGCGAGCCGAATTTCAGGTATTTCACCGTCTGACATTTCGGTTTTGTTGATATATGCGGGGCGTTGAAATATCTTAACTTTAGACAAGTTTTAATACCATTTTTAACACCATAAAAATGACACAACCATGATAAAAATAAAGCGATAAACCTCCTTAAAAAAAGTCAAAAATCGCCTTTCTGCGCGACAGTTTGAGATTTTGGTAGCTATTATCGTAGGCTTATCAGTAGGGTTTTTGGCTGTTGTGTTGAAATCATGGATACATTTGATACAAAAATCGTTGTCTATCAATCATGCTATTTCGCATGAAGGTGCACCTTATATAATTTTTTATCCGCTCTTTGGTATTTTATTAACCGTGTATTTTGTTCGCAAAGTCCTAAAAGGCGATTTGGGTCGAGGCGTTTCAATAGAACTTGCCTGTAATTGATGAAAACGATATTTATATTGGTTTTATCTCAAAATCAAACGTATTTTCTAAATATAGGACGCAATTGATGTATATGCACGTCGAGTAAACAAGGCTAAACGGCTTAACATTTGCATTTTATAACGTTTTCATTCTATCTTTATGTTAAAAATACCCCCCTCAGTATAAAGACCGCTTTATCATCATTATTATTTCATCCTTCATATCTGTTGACATGAATATTTTTTTCAAATTACTATCATTTTTATTTTGTCTATTTTTTGCGAATGCAATTATTGCTCAAAAACAGGCATACACCAAACCTAAGTTTAAGACAGCAACCCATCAAGACATTTTTAATCAAAAAATGCAAATGCCGAGACCCCTCAGTATGTCAGAAGGTGTGGTCGCCGTTGGCAAGTCTTTTATAGGCAATCCCTATCCAAAATCGAATGTTGAAACAAGTGGCAAAAAACCTAATGGTCAAGTCGTGCTGCAACCCATTTCAAAAGAAGTATTAGTCATCAATCTCAAAAAATTTGATTGCGTAACTTTTGTAGAATCAATGGTTTCTTTGACCGAAACGCAGATGAATCGTATTCGCACGTATAATGTTTTTAAAGACAATATAGTCCATATCCGTTATCGCAAGGGCGTGATTGACTACGCTGCACGTCTGCATTATTTCAGTGATTGGTTTTTTGAAAATGAAAAAAGAGGCATTTTGACCAACATAACAAAAGAAATAGGCGGCGAAATTTATAACAAAGATGTCTTTTATATGAGTTACAAACGAGATACCTTCTACGGAAATATGGCAGACCCCACTACTTTCAACACTATCAAAAATATCGAAGAAAACATCACCAAACGTGAAAAATGGTATATCCCAAAGGAAAGAGTAGCGGACATTGAATCCAAACTTAAAGAGGGCGATATCATCGGCATCACCAATGTTATGGACGGCATGGATATGGCACATACGGGCTTAGTCACATGGCAAAACGGGCGCGCCTATATGCTGCACGCTTCTTCACAGTTTCGTCAAGTCATCATCACAGACGTGCCATTGGTAGATTATTTGCTTCGCAACAAAGGGCAATCAGGGATAATGGTGGGGCGGTTGAAGGGTTAACTTATGACAAATTTCTCATTAACATAATGTAGTATAAATTATGTGCAGGCATTGTTTACAAGTCCTAAAAAAGGCATAAGTTCATACCAACGACATTAGTTTTGACGATTATGATGGCGAACACTGTGATTTATTGATTGACATAGCCGCACTCGAAAAGTCTGGTTTAACTAACGCTTTAGCATATTCCGAAAATTATTTTATTATTCGTTCTGCCATTATTCAAAGAGTTTTAGGCAATTTTATACATCCTCAATTTAAAATTAATTCATCGAAAACAACGGAGCTTGTTAAATCAAGTGAACGCCTCGTCGCAAAAATTGATAAAATTGATTTCTCAACGCAACTGGATAAATTAGATGCCAATATTTCTTCTATCAATTTAGCCGTTCAAAATCTGCAAACACGTATTGGTGGTTCTGAGCGTAACTTAAAGGACAGACTAAAAAGGAATGTTGAACCAAATATTTGAAATTGAAGAACAAGAGTAAAGACAATCAAAACAACTTAATTTCTTGAAATTAGTATGTTTGTTACATGTGTTTTGATGATAATATTTTTTGTGTTATTATATTTAAAAAAATGATGAGGTATTTTGAAAAGCCATTGATTCACAAAAGAGTCAACGGCTTTTTACATTCTATACTGGGGGGTAGATTAACGTAAATGAAGTAGGACGAACACAAAGAAGCCCCGCATCAGGAGACACGAGGCTTAGATTGTAATGAGTTGGCAGCGACCTACTCTCCCACACTCAGGGGTGCAGTACCATCGGCG
>JAYTUQ010000489.1:0-41423 GCA_043744455.1 Saprospiraceae bacterium
TTGGCAATCAAACTCTTTAGAGTGGACAACACCGATTAATCCTGGACATGGTAACTGGGGTGATAAACTACCAGTCGTACACCGTTGGGCGTATGACTACGGTAAAGATGGTATCGAATACATCCCTCAAATTGAGCCAATGAAGCCAGGTGAAACGCCAGGCGATCATTAATATCATAAAATTAAGTAAAAGTGTCAGTTATAAAAAACGAAAGTATTGGATTGAGCACGTCCTTAGCTCTAAAAGTAAGAGACTATGGTGTTCTGATGAAGTTCAAATTGTCTTTGACCGTTGTTTTTTCAGCAGTTATGGCATTTTTGATTGCTCTCGACTCGTATGTTGTTTGGTCAGATTTAGTTATATTGTTTCTGGGTGGACTTTTCACTACAGGAGCAGCAAATGCACTAAATCAAGTTATTGAAAAAGACTATGATAAACTCATGAAACGGACTGAAAATCGCCCTATTTCGGCGGGCCGTATGTCGGTTTCCGAGGGTATTTTATTCGCAGGTTTACAAAGCCTTATTGGTGTTTCGCTATTAGCGTTTTTTAATCCAATGACTGCTTTTTTAGGAATGGTTTCATTGATATTATACTCTTTTGTATATACACCCATGAAACGAGTTTCTAATTTTGCAGTCACTATTGGAGCAATACCGGGAGCTTTACCCATAGTTATAGGTTGTACAGCTGCGCAAAATGGACAATTGACATCATTAGCTTTGGCACTTTTTGGGTTGCAGTTTATTTGGCAGTTCATGCACTTTTTTGCTATTGCATGGTTGGGTGATGAAGATTACAAAAACGCAGGTTTTTATCTTTTACCTACCAATGACGGTGCAAAAGACGAAAGAGTTGGCAAACAGTCTATTATATATTCAACTTTTCTCTTACTTATAAGTTGGATGCCTTATTTTTTAGGCGCCACGGGTTTCGTTTCTGCAATAATTCTAACCTTTTTAGCATTAGCATTTGTTTATTATGGTTGGAATCTGTACAAAAAATGCTCGCGTGAAGCAGCTCGTGCACAAATGTTCTTTTCGCTCGCATATTTGCCGATTGCTTTGTGCGCACTTTATTTTGATAAAATTTGGTGAGAAATGCTCTTAAATACTGAGGGGTAAAACATCATCGTTCAAACACATATATACATGGCAGTGGCAATAATAAACAGAAGAAATAAGATTCACCCGTGGAAATTTGCGCTTTGGCTGGGCTGCGGGAGTATTACCATGATGTTTGCCGCTTGGACAAGTGCGTATGTTGTTCGGCAAGCCGCGGGAAATTGGTTAGAATTTAGATTGCCAAGCATATTTTTTTTCAATACAGCTGTTCTTATTTTGAGTAGCATAACTTTGCAACTCTCATACATGAGTTTCAAACGGGAGAAAGAGGCTTTATATAAAGGGTTGTTATTATTATCAACCCTGTTAGGAATCTCTTTCATAGCATTACAATATGTGGCTTGGACAAATATGAAAAGTATAGGTGTTCCGTTGACATTGAATCCTTCAGGTGATTTTATTTATGTCTTCACGAGTTTTCACGCAGCGCATGTACTAGGAGGTATTGCCGTTTTGTTCATTGCCTTAGTTCATGCTTTTTCATTGCCTTTCAAACCGACGGCAAAGCGGAAACTGAGATTTGAATTGACATTAACATATTGGCATTTTGTAGATTTTTTATGGATTTATCTATTTTCTTTTTTCCTTTCCCAATCGTAAAAAACATTTTTACTGAGGGGTGAGTTTAAAGATTATCAAAAGACAATCAATACTTTAAGCAAAGTCAAAAATAATATTTATACTAATGGCTTCAACAGAGATTTTAGACAAAGACCAACATCATGCTGATCACGATCATGCTCCTGCTGTAGAAGATTGGAGTGGTGGTTCTGAACCTTTTAACGCAAGTTATGGTAAACTCATGATGTGGTACTTCTTGCTATCAGATGCATTTACATTTGCAGGATTCCTCATCGCTTATGGCTCTTTACGATTTAGTATGCCAACGTGGCCCGTACCAGATTTCGTATTCCGCACATTCCCTTTTGCTGGTGAAACTCATTTGCCGCTACTTTTTGTAACGGTTATGACATTTATTCTCATCGTATCGTCGGTTACAATGGTAAGGGGTGTACAAGAGGGGCATCGTGGCAACAGAGGTGGAGTCGTGTTTTGGATGTTACTGACCATTCTCGGTGGTGCAGCTTTCTTAGGTTGTCAGGCTTGGGAATGGACGACTTTGATTAAAGGCGAGAACATGAGCGTAACGCGTAATCCTTTTGGTCGCCACGAAATTGCAGGCACTTATACAATGGATGAGCATGGACATCCTTATGAAAAAGGCGTAACGCCTGAAACGTTCAAAAAAGGCGAAGGCTATTTGATTCATGCGGAACACGATGCAAACCATGAGGTTGTAGCAGATAAAAATGGTAATACGAAATTCATTCAAAGAACATACGTTACTGAAACAGGTGAACAAGGTCAATTAGAGTTTGGTCCTAAGCAATTTGGGGCTTTATTCTTTTTTATTACGGGTTTCCACGGTTTTCACGTTTTTTCAGGTGTCCTTTTCTTGGCTATTATTGCTATGAATGTGGGTAGCGGTTTATACGACAAACGTAAAAATCACTACGAAATGGTCGAAAAGATTGGTCTTTATTGGCATTTCGTTGACTTGGTATGGGTATTCGTCTTTTTGGTGTTTTATTTATTATGATAAACACCCCTCAGTATAGAAATGATTTTTTTGAAAAAATATAAAATTTAATAAAAATGGTCAGCTACGAAGAAGGCTTAGCGGTCGTAAAACGCGGTTTTTGGTTACTGGGAGTCATTACAATCGGTGAGGTTTTTATTGCACTTATTGGCAACGGACACATCATTCCAGGATTTCATTTGCCGAGATATGTCATGTACCCTATGATGATTTCAATGTCTTTATATAAAGCCTATTGGATTGTCTATAACTTTATGCACATGGCTTATGAAGTTAGAGGCCTGGCAATGAGCGTATTGTTGCCTTGTTTACTCCTTGTCTGGGCAGTCATTGCTTTCTTTCAAGAAGGTAGCTCATGGGGTGCACGTCGAAAACAGATTAAAGATAATAATGAGAAGGTAATCAAACCTATAACAAAAGAAACAGGGATGTTGAATACCAAAAAGCTCGAACCGAGCCTAAATCAATAATAAAAAAGGCGGGGCTATCAGTTCCGCCTTTTTTATTTAGTCACTCAACCTTTTGACTTTCAATTTGTTATAAAGTTTCATTGTTTCATTATCAGTGTTTTATAGTAAGTAAATTTGGTGTAGAGCATCATTCTCCTCATTGTCTATATTTCATCATTCATCATTCATATTTTTGTAATGAGTATTGAACAACAAAAGAAAAGTAAAGGCATTATCCAAGTGCTATTGGTCTCCTTGTTTTTAGTCATTATTCCTTTGGTTACTTTCTTTGTCCAAAGAAAAGGTATGGCAGAAGGTATTGAACTTTATAAAGATTTGAAACAAAACTTAGGGCAAATGCCTACTCAATTTCAAGCCACCAATTACGCCAATGAAGCTTTTGATGCAGACATACTGAGGGGACAAACCATCGTCGCTTCTTGGGCTACACCAGTAAGTCGTGACTCGATTCTTTCCGTCATGCGGACAATAAATCGTATTCCACAATTTCAAGAAGAAGTGGACAATTTGCAGTTCATTACTTTTGATACCGCTGCAGACTCGACTTTTTTTAAAAACTATTACTTTAATTTGACGCGGAATGAACGTGCTAAATGGTGGATACTGAGGGGGGGTAATGATATCAATCAAACAATAAAATTGCCGAATGACTATTCCATCGCTTTGATTGATACCAGTGGCATTGTTCGGCGTTTTTACGATATTAGGGAAGCAAACGAACGCCGTTTATTGATAGAGCATATCTCTATTATGCCTTTAAAGAAAAAAAAGACAATCGAAAAGAAAGATCAAAAACAAATGTGAGTGTATGGAAAATACTGCTTTAGCAAAAAAACTAAACCTTTACGCAACTATTATTTCTGCCATCGTTTTACTTTTAGTGGCATCAATGCGTCAAATACCACGACTTGATTTAGGCATTGATTTTTCGTTTTTGCCTGCTATTTATTCATTTACGAACTTATTAGCGGCTATTTTTTTGGTTTTAGCACTAAATTTTATCCGTCAAAAAGAAGTTGAGCAACATCGAAAAATGATTTATGGGGCACTCAGCATGTCAACCTTGTTTCTTTTGATGTATGTTTTGTACCATATCACATCGCCAGAAGTGAAATATTGCGGTGAAGGTGTCATGCGCACTCTTTATTATATTTTATTGATAACCCACGTTGTTTTGGCAGCCGTAAGTTTTCCTTTTATTCTATTTACTTTTGTTCGAGGTTATACCATGCAAGTAGAGAAACATAAACGCATGGCGAAGTGGGTGTTTTGGGTCTGGTTGTATGTCGCGATTACGGGTCCAGTCGTTTATTTAATGCTTAGACCGTGTCTTAATAGCTGATAATTCATCACTTTTATTTTATCTTTGTCGTAAAATTATCATAAAATGAAAAAAATACTGAGGGGGGCAATTTTAGTCATTGCCTTGACATTTATTCAAAATATTGAAACCAACGCACAATGTCCGATGTGCCGTACAAGTTTGGAAAGCAATCTAAAAAATGGTGGAACGATGGGACGCGGTATCAATGCAGGAATTTTGATGCTGTTTGCCATGCCTTACTTGCTTGTGGGTGGCATCGCTTATGTGTGGATAAAAAATAAGAAAGGGAATGAAGACCAAGAGTTAGAAGCTGAAATGGCTGAAATCGCCTAAAAAAAATCCTTCCAAGTCCACTTGGAAGGATTTTTTTTGTTTTAAAAGATTTACTGAGACTACCCAAATTCTTTGACCAGCCAAACAATTATGCAGATAGTACCTGCAAGCCCAACAATACCAGCTAAAGTCCATATAGCAGGAAGTGCCCACATCACTGCGGATGCTAACCAAAGCGCAAGCCCAAACCACAGCCATTTTTTGACTGGGTCTTTAAAATCAATACCAGCTTTTTCAAGCATCTTTTGAAGCTTTGCAGTCTTTTTTTGACCTTTGAACTCTTTTTTCAAAGCGGAAGACTGTTGTTCGATAGTTGTTGCAGAAGCGTTTGTCGAAGAAATGATAGCACCAACTGGTTGTGTAAACATAAATGTGCCCATAACGAGCAGAAGAATAGTTTTTAAAATTTTCATAGAGAATTGGTTTACATGTGAGAAAAATGTTTTAATCGAGCACAAGTTAATCTGTTTTACATTAAAAAGAAATAACTAAATATAGTTTTAAAAATATTTTTTAGCACTATTTTTTTACCTGATAAATGCCCAACGCTAAATTTATCCAACCCAAAATGAAAAACATGCCACCTATTGGGGTCACTATACCTAACCAACGCATCCCCTCAGTACCCATTACTTCTGCTAAAGTAAAGCCGTAGAGAGAGCCTGAGAAACATAAAATGCCAATAGCAAATAAGCTCAAACTTCGTTGAATACTTTTATTATCTATAAATTGTGAAATAAGAACAGCGATCGCCATGGCTAATGCATGATAGTAGTGATATTGCACACCTGTTTTGAATGTTTCTATTTGCAGGGGTGAAACCAACGTTTTTAGTCCATGCGCACCAAATGCACCTAAGATAACAGCAAGCCCTGCGAGGAGAGTCGCGGCAACCAGCCAGTTTTTATTCTTCATATTTTTAATGTTTTATGATTTCTATCGAATCTGCCAATCAATAGGCTCTAAACCATTCATTGTCAAGTAGTTATTTGCTTTTGAGAAATGACGGCAGCCCGAAAAAGCATTGCCCGCAAGAGGGGACGGATGCGCAGATTCAAGCACCAAATGTTTGTTGGTATCAATCAATTCTTTCTTTTTTTTGGCAAAATTGCCCCACAACATGAAAACGAGGTTTTTGCGTTCGTCGGACAATGTTTTGATAACCGCATCCGTAAAGAAATGCCAGCCAATCAGTTTATGAGAACCCGCGTTATTTTTTTCAACTGTCAACATGGCGTTGAGAAGGAAAACACCTTGATTTGCCCATGACGTCAAGTCGCCATGAGTGGGTTTTTCAAAACCTAAATCTGCTAAAATTTCCTTATAAATGTTCTGCAAAGAGGGGGGTATTTTTACACCCTTTGGGACGCTAAACGATAAACCCATTGCCTCACTGGGGTTGTGATAGGGGTCTTGTCCTAAAATCACAACTTTGACATTAGAAAAAGGAGTTGTATTGAAAGCATTGAAAATCAAGGAACCGGGCGGGTAAATCGTTTTGCCTTGAGCTATTTCATTTTTCAAAAACGTCGTCAAAGTTTGAAAATAGGGTTTTTCAAATTCATTAGCTAAGGCTTGTTTCCAGCTTTCTTCGATGCGTATGTAGCTCATTTACGTTAATAGGTTTGACTGGTGAATGAGGTGTAAAAGTACAATAGTCATTCGTCACCTACCAAAAAAATGTGATTATTTCTGAAAATACTGAGGGGATGTTGCAGGTTCTTTATTGCAAATAATTTGTTTCAGATAAAAGGAAATTATGCGCTTTTTTCTTCAAAAACCATGTTTTTAGCTTATATGATGCGCTCTCCCAATAATGATAGGTTTCAAAACCGTAGCGTTCAAACACAATTTTATTCTGCCAAAGAGCCGTTTCGACATAAATCGGAGACTGGGTTTGATTGGCTTTTTCAAATACGAAATTTTTTATCTCAACAGCTGTTTTGTTATTACGCGCTTGATTTGGCACAGCCAAACACCAAATGTAAATGCCTTTTTTGTCAACAGGGCGAACCGATTTGATGTAGGCATCGCGGCGGAAAATATTTATCAATTTTCTCAAATTCAAAGCACTAATAATGAGTTTGAATAGATTGAAGTAATCTTTTGCATCCATTTTTATGGGTTGGTGGCAGCAAATAACCAAACCTTTTGCATCAGAAGTGATGAAAATGCCATCGCGTTTTAGCGCAAACTCGAAGGCATAATCAGCAAGTCGCTTTATCATAGTCTCTTTGTTGAACAGAGGGCGAATCATGTAGTTGATATTCGGGTTGTCTCTAAACGATTCCGTTACGATATGTTCGACAAGTATTTTATCTTTTTTAGTTGCAGGTCTCATTTTAATGTTTCTTGAAGGAGTGGCGTGATTTAATTGTTGAACTCTTTATATTTTAAGAATTGCCGACAGTAAAGTTCGTTTTAACAAGGGTGTGAAAACAAGACTTTGATACCTATTTGCGATAAACTTGAAAAAATGATTCTCATAATGTAGGAATAATAAATTTTTTATTACTTTTATTCCCGATTATCGGGAATAAAACAAACAGCCCTTCCCCATTATCGGGAAAATAAAGAATTATGAATCCTCAAGACATTCAAAAACAATTATTTAAGCTCATTGAACAAAAAATACAGCCACGTAAACTGAGTGGTGAGTTAGGACAACTTTTGTCGATAGCTCCAAGTGCTGTTTATCGTAGATTGTCGGGCGAAACGCTTATTAGTTTTGAACAGCTGCTGATTTTATTAGCGCATTACGATATTTCTTTTGAGCAATTGACCAATCCTTTAGCCATCAGTTTTGAGTTACCTACGCTGTTGATGCCCGCTAGGAAATTGGCGGAATTTTTAAATTTAATTGAAAACGATTTATCGGAATTAGGGCAACAACAATTAAGTGTTATACGTTTTGCCGCTTTAGAAGTGCCTATTTTTTATTATTTGTCGTCGCCTACAATCGCAGCATTTAAATTTTATATGTGGCAACGGTCTTTGATGCCCTTGGATAATTACACTTTGAATAAGTTTAGTTTCAAGGAATTCACAAGCGATTCGCCTCTTCAAATGCACATGAAAAATATGGTCAATTTGTACAACCGCATTGAAAGTGAGGAAATTTGGAACAGCAATATGTTTGATATAACACTCAATCAAATTCGTTATTGCTTGAATGCAGGTCTTTTTAAGAATACAAGTGATGTAAAAATATTGATGGAAAGTATCAAACAACTCATTGGACATTTTGAGACCATCGTTGGAACGGGTAAAAAATCAACGTCTGATAATGCCGCTCCGATTCGGGTTTGGTACAATGAACTGTTTCAGAATGGCATGTTTATTTTAAGCGAAACAAAACATAAGAAATTGATTTACAACTCATTCGATGTACCTAACTTTATGGTTTCGGGTAACCTCGAAATGTATAAAGTGGGTTTAAATTTTTTCAACCGCATGAAATCTTTTTCTTTAGACATTATGGGTGTCAATGAAATCAATCGGCATCGTTTTTTTGAACGATTGTATCGCAAAATAGAGGTTTTTGAGAAGGAATTGCTCGTATAAAAGCTACCACATATTATTTTTAGATGCGTTAAAGAAATCATTTGTTGTGATAAATATAAAAGTACCCCCCCTCAGTATTTTTATTAATTTTGCTAAGAGTTTATCCAAATTTCATCACTTAAATTGGCTTCTCAATCATGGCAAAACACTATCTACTCGCATTTCTTTTGAACTTATTTTTTAACGCTGTGTGCCTATCACAGACATCCAAAGGAACTGATTTTACATTCAGTTTTATGGAAAACCTCCCTTTAGCTGCAAATGGAAAACCTGTATTCTCAGTCATTGTTTCAGCAAAAAAAGCAACTGATGGTATCATTTTCCTTGAACTTTATCAAAAAAGCATGCCTTTTTCATTGTTAGAAGGGCAATCAAAAGAAATTTTTCTTTCTGATTCCATTCTTAACCCGATAGGATCAGATGTCATAGCGAAAACAGGGATAAGGGTGACAACGACCCAACCCATACAACTGACAGCCCGACATTATAAAAAATACTTTTCAGAGTCCGCACTCATTTTGCCCACTGAAATATTGGGTTCAGAGTATATTGTCACAACCTATTCTGAATCTGGACGAGGGTTATTAGGGGGCTTTAATACTGATACATTTATAGTTGTTGCAACTGAGGATAATACAACTATTGAAGTAACACTGGCTGATTCTCTTGATAATAATGCGGCAAGGAAGAAAAATGAACCTTACTTCATCAAACTTTCTCGGAATGAGGTATATCAGATTATCGGTGCAACTGATTCTAAATTGACGGGTACTGTGATTCGTTCCGTTGATAGTAAGAAAATTGCAATATTTTCTGGCTCAAAATATACGACAATAGGGCGTTACGAAGGCATTAATCATGTATATGACCAACAACTACCAACTAAGATGTGGGGGAAATTCTATGCTTTTGTTCCTTTTGCTAAAAGAAAACAAAACAATATCAGGATTGTTGCCGCCGAAGATAGTGTAACAGTGCGTATCGGTTGTGAAATTTATTTTCTTTACAAACGGCGCAACTACTTGAATTTGATATTGGATAGTGCGGTGATTATTTATTCTGATAAAAATATTTCTGTTGGTCAGATTATGCGTGGAGGACAAGAAGACAGTTATAATTTTATTGATGCAACAGCACTTGGAGACCCTAATTTGCAAATGCTTTTACCGCTACAATGGCAATCTAAGGTTTCGTTTTACAAAAGAAAAACGGATACAACGAATAGTTTTTTCTATGCAAACATCATTCTTCTTGATTCGACAAAACATTTGTTGAAAGTTAACGGACAAAATAGGGTCAATGATTTTAAGCCTTTTCCTCTTTTTCCTCAATTAGTATATGCTCAATTGTCGCTTAAAGATTCCGTTTCGACAATTACTTCTGATGCTGGTTTTATCGGTTATGCTTATCATTTGTCGCCTTTTGATGCCACAACGGAAGGTTTAGGTTTTGACTATTATAATCCCAAAATCAAAGATCCTTATGTACTACCTCGATTCCCCGATACGCTTACTATTGCACCTAATATTTGGTGCAATGATAGGGTTTTATATCTAAACCCTACTATTACTTTCGCTTATGATAGGCTTGTTTGGTATTTTGAGGATGGTACAAAATCGTATAATAGGACAACTCAAATCGTGATGAATAAAAAAGGACTTTATGGGATATGGCTCGAAGTGATTCGCACACTCTGCGGAGAAAAAAAACAATACTTTCAAGATGTTAAATTAGTGAATTGCGCTGATTCGCTTCAAACTAATGGAGCTCAGTTGTGTGACATCAAAGCATTTCCCAATCCCTTTACCAATTATTTAGAAATTCAGTCTTTCAAGAATATTGATAAAACAATAAATTTAGAGATTTTTGATACAGCAGGTCGTTTGATTTCTCAATCAAACATATCAATTGATGGTCGTGGAAACGCTGATTTTGTTCCTGTTCCCCATGCCTCGGGGCTGTATATTCTAAAATACACTACCAATAATGGACAAAAATGTTTTCAAAAAATAGTCAGAGCGAATTAAATAATCATACAGTTTTGATAAGGTTTTCCAAAACTTATAAGCGTAATTTGTGAAATTTAAGGCTATTAAATATTTTTAAACTAAATCAACAAAAATGAAAGTCAACTACATCATTCTACTCCTATGCTTTTGCATAAATCTTTTTTCTCAAACAATACCGCTTCCTGAACATCCCCGTCCCGATTTTGAAAGGGTTAATTGGTTGAACCTCAATGGTTCATGGGACTTTGAGTTTGATAGCCTCAATGTCGGTTTAAATAAAAAATGGCAAAACGGGCAGGCTGCTTTTTCTAAAAAAATAAACGTTCCTTTTTCTTGGGGTTCGCCTTTGTCTGGTGTGAAAGATGAGGCGGATTACGCTTGGTATAAGCGCACGATTACAGTCCCAACAACATGGACGGATCAACGCGTCTTTGTGACAATTGGCGCATCGGATTGGGAAACGACTGTTTGGCTTGACGGCGTTTTAGTGGGTAAACATCAAGGCGGATACACGCCTTTTTCATTTGAATTGACACAAAATGTCAAAAAGGGGACCCCTCAGTATTTGGTCATTCGTGTAGATGATAAGCGGCGTGATTTTACGCTTTACGGCAAACAAGGCTATGGCAATGCACGTGGCTTGTGGCAAACGGTTTATCTCGAAGGTCGTGCCCAAACTTACTTAGAAACCGTACATTTTACGCCTGATATTGACAATAATTCAGTAAAAGTGGAGGTTTCCTTATCCAATGATTTGCCAAAAAAAGGAGAAATTACTTTCAAAATTAAAACGCCTAACTCTGAAATTGTTTCAACGCACCCCCTCAGTAAAAATAAGGATAAAGCCACTTTTGATATCCCTATCCCGAACGCAAGGCTTTGGAATTTGAACGACCCTTTTTTATACGAAACGGAAGTCACGTTAGGCGAGGATGTTGTGAAAACATATTTTGGTATGCGTAAAATATCTGTTGTTAATTTGCCCAATACCAATTATCCGTACATTGCTTTGAACAATGAACCAATTTATTTGCAATTAACGCTCGACCAATCTTATCATCCTGAAGGGTATTATACGTTTCCGACGGATGATTTTATGAAAAAAGAAATTCAACTGTGTAAAGACATTGGTTTGAATGGTATACGCACGCACATAAAAGTGGACATACCGCGTAAACTTTATTGGGCTGATAAATTGGGTTTGCTTGTAATGTCTGATTTGCCCAACTCTTGGGGCGAACCTGATGAGAAAGCACAAATCGAATCGGAATTCACTTTGCGTGAAATGATAAAAAGGGATTACAATCATCCCTCTATCTTTTCATGGATAACGTTTAATGAAACGTGGGGTTTAACGACGAAAATAGAAGAAAAAGGCAAAAAAACGTCTAAGTATTTGCCACGTACACAAAACTGGGTGGCTTCGATGTATTATTTAACCAAATCGCTTGACCCATCGCGTTTGGTAGAAGACAATTCGATATGTTGCGGACGTGGGCATACACAGACGGATATTAACTCGTGGCATGAGTATTTACCCGGTTGGGGTTGGGAAGCGCATTTGGCGACAATTGATAAAAATACCTACGAGGGCAGTCCTTTTCATTTTGAAAAAGGCTTTAAACAAGGCAATCAGCCGAATATTAACTCCGAATGTGGCAATGTTTGGGGCTACGACGGCAGCACTGGCGATGTGGATTGGTCTTGGGATTATCATCGCATGATGAATACTTTTCGAAAATATCCAAAGGTGGCGGGTTGGCTTTATACAGAGCATCACGATGTTATAAATGAGTGGAACGGCTATTGGCGTTTTGATAGGACTAATAAATTTACTGGTTTAAATGAGCTTGTTTCGGGCATGACGGATAAGGATTTTCATGCTGCTTTCTACTTGTCAACTGGCAATGAAATTTGTAAGACTTTGTCGGCAAATGAATCGCTTGAAGTGCCGCTTATCATTTCTGCAATGTCTGGTAAAACGATGAAAGACAATCAGTTGGTTGTAGAATATACGGTTGATTTTATGGATAAAACAGGAGAGAATCAAACATTGACAACGGGTAAAATGCCTTTCGATTATCAGCCATGGATGCAAAAGACATTAGCTTCTTTACAAATAAAAATGCCTGAAATCGCTGGTTTGGGGATCGTGAAATTGGTCTTGAAAGATGTGGACGGCAACGTTTTACACCATAATTTCTTCAATTTTGTTGTAAAATCAAATCATAACAAAGAAAATGTTACCATAATTGAAGTAGAGCCTAAAGCTTTTATTAAATCTGAATGGTCTAAAAAAATGTGGAAGGTCATGGATGGTTTGAAAGTGAATGGTACGGGCAAAGGTTATTTTGAATATCACATACCGATTGCTAAAAATGTAAACGTTTCAAAAGCAAAAGAGGCATATGTCCTTTTTGAAGCGTCTGCAAAACAACTTTTTGATAAAGATAAAGACGCATCATTCGATAAAGATCAAGATTATATGCTCGGTGCTAAGGTGTCGCCGCATACAAATCCAAATGCTTATCCGATGACGGATGAATATATGACGCCCTCAGACATTTCGGTATTTATCAATAATCAAAAAGTGAAATCTATTACTTTAGCAGATGACCCTGCCGATCATCGCGGTATTTTGTCGTGGCACAATCAATTGAAAGATAAGAAGTTGCGTGAAGCGGGGTCATATGGTTATTTGATAAAAATACCTTTGACAAAGGCAAATTTGAAAAAAGCAGTGCAACAAGGCTTTATGTCTTTGAAAATACAAGCGGATACTGAGGGGGGTCTTGCCATTTATGGAGAGGACTTTGGAAGGTATCCAATTAATCCGAGCGTGGTGATTTTGAACTAGGATGTTAAGGGTGTTGTATTTAGTAATCAAGTATTTAGAATCGGTTTCAGCACTGAAAATCAATCGTTTCTGTCATATCTAAACACTCAAAACAATACACTAAATACTTAACCTAACCTTCCGTCTGTATCATCTTACCCAATATCTTACCCAAACGCAAGGCTTGAGCAAAATCACCGTCAATTTTCAAACGTCCTTGAATGAAAGCGGTTTGAATATTCAATTTACCTGTTTTTATCTTCATAAGATGTTCATCTTCAATGATAAATACAACATCGGGACTGACAGATGAACCTTTTACAACTGTGCCTGGGACGGTGTTGAGGTCAATTTTCCATTCTGTGGGCACATCGCCTGTAACATTAAATTGATAGATACCACCTTTGGGTTCTTCCGTTTTCGGTTGTTTCTTCAAGAACTTTTTTAAATCCTCAAACAGTTTATCCGATTCGGCTTTCTCACTTTTCTTAATGGTTTTAGCGGTCTTTTCTTTGCGATGCGCTAAGACAGCGGCTTCCAATTCGTTGGCAGACTCTCTGATATAACGGGTGAAAACATCAATATCAGGCATTGAATTGGCATCTGAAGTTGGACTCACCGTTACTAAGCCATTATAACTTAAAATGGTGATAATCAATCCCATACCATCAATAATCGGTGCCATGCCCATGATAGAAAGGATTTGATGTCCATTCATATAAAGTGGAATATTCGGTCCAGGTACGTTTGTAATGGTCACGTTGAAAACGGGATTGTGCATTTCTGACACATGAAAACGTGAATACAAACGTGCCGCCTGATTGGCAATGCCAAAAGGTACGGCTTCTGCCATGTTCGATAAAGTTTTTGCCCCAACTGCACCCTGATAGGCTTTGCCGCGCGAAGTGTTTTCGTGAATCACTTCCAAGCGTTCAATCGGGTCTTCGATATTGGTCGCAATTTGTATGAGAATCGGCGTGATTTGATTGCCTTCTGCGCCTGTATCGATATTTGAACGGGTCGAAATAGGCATCATAGCCACCAAAGGTTTGTTCGGCAGTTTCTCTTTTTCCAACAAATAGCGGCGCAACGCGCCTGCACATATTGCCAGCATAACATCGTTCATGGTCGTGCCCATGATTTTTTTCAAAGCTAATATTCTGTCTAAAGCCAATATCGCGGTGTTCCATTTGCGCCTTGCGGAAATAATGCCGTTGAGGGGGGTGTGCGGTGCGGTAAAAGGTGCGGTCGGTAAATTTCGCTTTTGTACCCGCGTCAAAAAACCTGCTTTGAGGGTTGCAGTCAATGTGTTGACGATAATGCGTGGAAATTTCAAAGGTTCATCGGCAAAACTGAGCGTACTTTTCATAATCAATGACAACTCATTGGGCAAGGGACGCGGTTTGTACGGTTTGGGTTCCGGAATGTCTTGAACTTCGGGCGTTAAATCGAACAAAAGTCCTAAAATACTTGCGCCACCAACGCCGTCAATAGCAACATGGTGCATTTTTGAAATGACTGCTACCGAACCCGGCGGCACCTGTGGAATGGTATCTAAACCTTCGATAAACGTAAAAGACCACAAGGGACGCGATTGGTCAAGCGGCTCGCTGAAAATCCGTGATGCGGTATCGCGCAATTCCCGCCAACCACCTGGCTTTGGCAAAGCGATGTGCGTGACGTGCAAATCTATATCAAAATAAGGATCATCAACCCAATAGGGATAGTCTATACTGAGGGGTACGTACATCAAGCGTTGCCGCATTTTCGGAATGAGATGCAGACGTGACAGAATGATTTTTTTAAATGTTTCAAAGGCTATTGACCCTTCCAGAACGATGACAGAGCCGACGTGCATGTGGTTTGTGGGAGATTCGGCGTATAAAAAAGCGGCATCCATACCCGATATAGCTGAAATATTGGGGTTGTCAAGCATTTGAATGAGTTTTTTCTTCATGTTGCGTCTTGGTGTTTTATTTTGATAATATCACGTACTCTTTTCCTTCGAGCCAAGTTAGGATTTTTTGAAAATAGGACGGTTATCTTTTGCGTAATTTCGCTAAATTTCTACTTTTTGATGGGATTATACGGACCTTCATTTACCTTTACCGTACTGCTTTTTATGAAAAAATAACTTTGTTAACACGAATTTCACGAATTTCACTAATTATTTGCAATTCGTGTAATTAGTGAAATTCGTGTCAGCTAAATAATAATGAAAAATCAATAAAAATGGCAACTAAAAAAGACGAAACGGCTTCATTTGTTCTAAGATTTACCCAAAAAATCTATCATAATGAAGACAATGAACCTCAAATACAATGGCGTGGTCATATACGTCACGTTCAAACGGGGGATGAAAAGAACTTTTCTAAATTCAACGACGTCATACAGTTCATTCAAGGGTCGCTGACGGATATGACGGTGCAAGCGGTTGAAAACAAAACACCTGAAGAACAAAAAGGCATCATCGCCAAGAGCTTTGACCTATGGAAACGCATAGCAATCGAAACGCCCAAACTCGTCATGGATACCATCAAAGACCCTAAAAAACAAGCGCAGCATATTCAAGAACAAATCCAAGAGCAAATTCAAGAACGAATGCACCAAGTGGGCGATGCTTTTACCCAAAAATTGGAAGATGTCCGCGAAAAACTCGAAGTGGACGAATGGCTCGCCTCCTCCAAGTCAGATTATAAAAACATCGTCAAAATGTTGGAACACATGTCCGCTGAAATCAAATCGCTCAATGAAAAAGTGGATAAACTTTCTAAGTAACACATAAATTGAAAATTACTGAGGGGGTCATTCTGAATAGTCTAATTGCTGCATAACATCTTATGAATGATGAAATAGGAACAATGAATTCTTTTGAGGAACATTTAGAAGTCTTAAAAGCAAAACGAAAGACTGCGACGATTCAAGTACAAATGCTGGGCAATTTTCAGATTTGGCTCGATGGTATTCCTGTGCCATCAAAAGAGTGGGGTAGGGACAAAACTGTTCAATTGTTTCAGTTTTTTGTCACGGCACGACATCGAAAGGCGTTGCACAAGGAGCAAATTATGGACAGACTTTGGCATGAAGACGGTGACAGCGGCGACGCGGCGTTCAAAGTCGCTTTGCATGGCATTAATAAAATTTTAGAACCCAACAAAAAAAGCCATGCCGATGCCCATTACATCGTCCGTCAAGGCGTGACTTACCAAATGAATTTTGAAGACGTTTGGGTGGATGCCGACGCTCTGGAATCCTTTATCGCTTTAGGCAATCAAACCCTAAATGAACTTCCACACATCGCTCAATTGGCATATCGAGAAGCCATAGAATTGTATCAAGGCATGTATTTACCGAATCGGCTCTATGAAGATTGGTCATCAGATGAACGCGAACGCCTTCAAGTCCTTGCTTTGGGTGCCATTATTACGTTGGCTGAATTGCTCGTACAAGAAAACCCAATGGAAAGCATTCGCCTCGCCCAAAAAGCCTTGCTCATAGATGCAGCATGGGAAGACGCTTACCGCATACAAATGGAAGCCTATTTCCTAAAAGGTAACAGACCCATGGCGATAAAAACCTATCAACAATGCGCCAAAGTATTGGCAGAAGAGTTTGATATTGAACCGCTGCCTGAGACGAAGCGGTTGTTGAAGCGGATTCGAGGGGAAGTCTGAATATTAAGCGACGGAATATTAAGCGACGGCGAAGTTTCAAACTTCGCCGTCGCTGTAACAATTAAATTTATTTGTAAAATCAAATTGTGTTGTTGATTAGTTGTTGTATGTTTGACAATCATAAAAATATCCAAAAGAAGAAACCTTTAAATAATCCCATCGGAATTTTTACTTTTGCCAAAATTGAAAATAACTGAACTGAACTTATGAGTGTTAATATCCTACAGTACGAGTCCACCGTTTGGGCAACCGCAGACCTTTTGATTGGTGCAGGTATTAAGCAAAGCGATTTCCCTAAATTTATGATGCCTTATTTTGCTTTGATTATGGTCGAAAGTCGGTTGGTGCGTTATGCCAAAGAATTGGAACAAGACATCAATCGAGAAGACGATATTGAAGGGTTTATTGAAGAGTTCAAAGATTTGGGGTTGGGTTACAATGACTTTTTAGTGCGAAAGAATAAGACGCTTAAAGATATTTGTAAAAACGATAAAACCTTCGACCTTGATTTTCATGCTTATTTGAAAGCCTTTGACCCTGAAACCAAATCCCTTTTCGGTGTGGACAAAGGCACAGAGGAAGAAAAGTTCTTAGATATTTCGGGTGTCAGTGGTCAATTGAAAAAGAAACGCATTTTGTTTGATACCGTCAAGGCATGGAGTGAGATTGATTTAGAACCATTTAGCAATTCTGAAATTACAACACTTGAAGAACACATCAAACGCAAATGGGCAGACATTTCCGCAGAAACGGCAGGGGAACAATACACACCTGATGATATTATTTCTTTAATTTCTGAAATCATTGCTTCTAAAATTCAAGACGGCACTTCATTCTTAACCATCTATGACCCGACATGTGGCGGGGGTAATCTACTTTTTGGCGTCGAGGATAAAATCAAAGCGCAATTTAACCGCCCGACTAAAACTTATGGTGAGGATTGGAGTGATAGTCTTTATGCCTTAGCCAAAATTGAAAGCCGTTTTAGGCAGGATTCCGATATTCGATACGGCAATACACTCACCAATATTTCTTTTATCGAAAAACGCTTTGATATTGTTATCGCTAATCCGCCTTATGGTGTGGATTGGAAAGGCTATCAAAAGGATATTTTGAACGACTCGACGGAACGTTTTATTGATAAACCGTCTATCAGCGATGGGCAGTTCCTTTTTACGCAACATATCTTGTATCAATTGGCGGATAAAGGTTTATCTATCGTTGTTCACAATGGTTCGACTTTGTTTAGTGGCGACGCGGGCAGCGGTGAAAGTAATATTCGCAAATACTTTTTTGACCAAGATTGGGTTGAAGCCATTGTTCAGATGCCAACTGATGAGTTTTTTAATACAGGTATTTACACGTATCTCTGGATTTTTAATAAAAATAAAGTGGCGGAACGCACAGACAAAGTGATGCTTATCAATGCCAGCGAACTGTTCAAACCTTTGAAAAAAAGTCGCGGCAAAAAGCGTAAAGAAATGGACGCACACAATCGTACAACGATTGTTCAAACTTTGGCGGACTTCAAAGACACGGACTTTGCTGAGGTATTTGATAAATGGCATTTTTACTACAACAAACAAGCGATTATGCTGACAAATGTAGATGAAAATGGTAAAACTTTTGAAGAACGTTTACCTATAAAAGTAAAATCGGACGGTGAAGAGGTGCGCGCAAAATCCATCAAACTGACCCCCCTCAGTATAAAACAGTCTGATGAAGCGGGAAACATCAACTTAACCGAATTTGAGATAACGACGTTTGATAAAACTCAATTCAAACACCTATTCGATTATTTTGAAAATTACGTTAAACCTTTGGTCGGGCGTTTGGATTACAAAGTCGCGGATTTGACGATTGAGACCCCCAACGACGGCAAGGTTTCAAACCTTGCCGTCGTTTCGTATCACTACGATGCCGATAAAGAAACCATCATCGAAAAAGCGGACAATAAAGAAACTGAATTGGGCTGTGGCAAAATCATCGTAAAAGCCAATTACAAAAAGGAAACTAAGACCAAAGAAGCGAGCATCGAAATCACCGCCGAACTCACGCCCGATTATCAAAAAGACTACGAAATCATTCCTTTCGCGCCCAACACAATTGAGAATCAAAAGAACATTGCTGCTTTTATGACAAAATACATCACCAAACCTTTTGTCTATCTCGACAATGTGATTGGCGTGGAAATCAACTTCAATAAAGTCTTTTACAAACCCGAAATACTGAGGGGGATATCTGAGATTCGGAAAGACTTAATGGATTTGGAAAACGCATTGGTGAACCTTGAAAAGGAATTGGCTTTATGAAATTAGAAAAATACGAGACATATAAAGATTCGGGCGTGGAATGGTTGGGGGAAATTCCGACGCATTGGGATGTGAAAAGGGTTAAAGACTTAGCTTATTATCAAAGTGGCGAATTTGTAAACGCCAGCGACTTTGAAGATGAAGGTTTATTTCCTGTGTATGGTGGAAATGGATTGAGGGGCTTTATTAATCAATATAATCACAATGGAAAATATATTCTCATAGGAAGACAAGGTGCTCTATGCGGAAATATCAATTATGCTCATGGTAAATTTTGGGCAACAGAACACGCCGTTGTTGTTTATAAAAAGAAAAATATCAATACGCAATGGTTGGGTGAATTGTTGAGAGTGATGAATTTAAATCAATACGCTTTATCCGCTGCTCAACCAGGATTATCTGTTGATAAAATTAAGCGCTTAGGATTGCCTTTTGTATCCGTTGAAGAACAAACCGCCATCGCCCACTACCTCGATACAAAAACCACCGCCATAGATAAAAAAGTCGCGCTCTTAGAAAGCAAGATAAACCGCTATCAAGAACTGCGCAAAAGCCTGATTAATGAAACGGTGTGCCGTGGCTTGGATAAATCGGTGCAATTGAAAGCGAGTGGGATTGAGTGGATTGGGGAAGTGCCAGAACATTGGACTCTAAAAAGAATAAAAGATATAGTCATAATAAATGCCCTTGCTTTACCAGAAAGTACGTCAGAAGATTATACTTTCAAATACATAGATATTGGTAATGTAAATCAAAACGGCATTATTGAAGAACCTGAATCAATTGAGTTTGGTGGTTCACCATCGAGAGCAAGAAGGATAGTGAAACAAAATGATGTTATCGTATCCACTGTAAGAACTTATTTGAAGGCAGTTGCTTTTTTTGATGATTTTATTAAAGATGTTATCGTTTCAACAGGCTTTGCAGTTTTATCGCATAAAAAGAATATTCACCCCAAGTTTTTGGCATATTTAGTCCAATCTGAAATTTTCATAGATTCAGTTGTAAAGAATAGTACAGGCGTAAGTTATCCAGCAATAAACACTTCTACTATTGCATCTTTATCATTATTTGCACCTAATGAATCCGAACAAACCACCATCGCCACATACTTAGACACGCAAACACAAAAGATAGACAGCATCACAATGAACCTAAAAGGACAAATAGAAAAGCTGAAAGAACTGCGAAAAACGCTGATAAACGATGTGGTGACAGGGAAAATAAAGGTAACAACGTAAAAGACGTTTATACTGAGGGGGATAATCAACCCTTCGTATTTGTTTAAGAAAAGAGAAACAAGTAGCTTTGTTAAAAAATAATTGAATCCATAAAAAAGAAAAGCAATGACAGATAATGAAGATAGCCCAAACAAAATTCTCTTGCTGTATGGGCTTGCTAAAAAATCTTATTTCGATATGAACGACGAAGAACGTTATGAAGCATCAAAGGCAGCATCGGAACGGGCAAAAGAAGCGGCATTTACACGCGGTTTACCCATTATCTATGGAGAAAATGGATTGGTCATAGCGGAATATGCCAACGGCAAAAGATTCGTGCATGAAAATGGCAAAGATATACACCTCTATCATGGATAATAAACCGACAATATACATTTTGGGCGGTCCGAATGGCATCGGTAAAACGACGGTCAATCAATACTATATCCCTTCCGAAGTACCCTATATCAATGCAGATGATATAGCAAAACAGTTGCGTGAGAAGATGAACGATATAAATGTTCAAGAATTGGCAAATGCCGAAGCCTTAGAGCAAATGAATAAGTTCATATACGAAAGAAAAGATTTTGCCATTGAGAGTAATTTAGCAGACGACGATACATGGTTGTTTTTAGTCAATATTCAGCTATTGGGTTATCATGTTTGTCTTACTTTCTTTTGTACATCAGATGTTGATATTTGTATCAGTCGTGTCAATATGCGGTATTTGCAAGGTGGACATTTCGTCCGACCAGATATTGTAAAGATGCGTTATGAAAACGGCTTGAAATTGCTTCGACACTACAAAGCCATTCCCGATAGGTTGTTTTTCAATGATAACACCGCCGATAAGAGCATCCGTTGTTTAGAAATGCAAAAAGGCGAAATCGTATTTAAAACGGCGGAACAACCTGCATGGATACAATTTGTTTGTGCCGAAGAAGAAAAAATTAAGACTGATTATTCAAGCATTGATGAGGTGCGAGAGAAATACCGTCAAATGAATGAAAAGCCGAAATAAAAAGCAATGAATCAAATTAAAATAAAAAACTTCGGACCCATCAAAGCAGGCTACCCCGATAACGATGGTTGGTTGGACATAGAGAAAGTGACGGTCTTTATTGGCAATCAAGGGAGTGGCAAAAGCAGTGTCGCCAAATTGATTTCGACCATGCTTTGGTTAGAAAAAGTCCTATATCAAGGCAAATTAACGGAAAAAGAGGCGACAAGTAACAATCGTTTCGTAACGACCTATTGCGCCTACCACAATTTGCGGAACTATTTTGATAAAGAAGGCAAGACAGAAATAGACTATAAAGGTGTTGCCTATAACATTACGTACAGCAACCGCAAACTGAGCGTAGAAGCCATAGATACTGAGGGGTATCTTGTGCCAAAAATCATGTACGTTCCTGCGGAAAGGAACTTTTTGAGTGCGGTCAAATTCCGCAATTTAGAGAAACTGAAAGAATTGCCTTTGTCTCTCTTCGCCTTTTTGGCAGAATTGGAACGCTCGCAAAATGATTTGTCGGATAATAGGATACAATTGCCGATTGGTAATGCCCATTTTGAATTTGATAAACTGAATGAAACAGCGAATATCGTCGGCGAGGGATATAAACTCATGTTGTCAGAAGCGTCGAGCGGTTTCCAATCATTTGTGCCTTTGTTTTTGGTCTCTCAAAATCTTTCAGAATCCATTAACAAAGAACGCGATGCCACCAAAAGCGAATTGAGTAGTGAAGAACAAAAAAGGATAGAAGCAGAAACGGCTAAGATTCTATCAGATACAAAATTGTCGTTTGAAGTGAAAGCAGCAGCCTTGCGCTTGTTGTCATCGAAGTTCAAAAATCAATGTTTTATCAATATCGTTGAAGAAATAGAGCAAAACTTGTTTCCTGTTTCTCAAAAAGAGATGCTTTTTAATCTTCTGAAATACGCCAACGACCATGACGGGAATGGTTTGATATTGACAACCCACAGTCCGTTTATCATCAGTTATTTGAGCATTGCGATTCAAGGCGGTCATTTGAAAGAGAAAATTGAAACCGCTAAAGGTTCTTCACTTTTATTGCAACGATTGGAAGCCGTTGTGCCTGTAAAATCAGTTGTTTCCGCGTCAGATGTTGTCATTTATCAATTAGACGATAAAGGCAATATTCAAAAACTATCCGATTATAACGGGATTCCGAGTGATAAAAACTATTTGAATGCTTCATTGGCGGAGAGCAGCACCTTATTTGATAACCTTTTGGAAATAGAAGAAGATTTATGAGCGTGAACTTTTTTGAAACGTCGTGTCAAGAACCACCAAAATCCGATGTGCGTTTCGGTATCTGTGATGACCAAAATGGAGACATCGCTTATACTGACACAACGGATTCGGATAAATGGATAGCTTTGGTTGAAAACCCCAACGAAACGCAGGTTACGTTTACGGCAATTGATAATTGTGTCGAAATACTGAGGGGTGATAGCAATCAGGAAAAGCGATGCGACGGTATGCTTACCTATACCGATAGTATTGTGTTTGTTGAATTAAAAGCCGTCTTGAAATCATGGATTCCCGACGCGACAGAACAATTGGAAACAACGATACAGCATTTTATAGCCCATCATGACATTAGTGTGTACAGACATAAACGTGCTTTTGCTTGCAACAAACGGCATCCAAACTTTCAAGTCATTGATAACGAAACCAAAAGACGCTTTTTTGATACCTACCGTGTTCGATTGAACATACAAGGTGTTATCAAAATCTAAAAGTAAAGACACAAACGATGAACGAACTCGACTTACAAGAAAAATACCTTATTAGTTTCATCTGTGAACGTACCGACGGCTTGAACTATCAAGAAGTAAAAGCCAATACGGTATCCCCTCAGTATTTTATTGTTGAAGACCTCAAATGCTTCATCAGCGAGACAACGCTCAATAAAGAGAATTACCGTAAGTTGCTCCGCAAATTCAGCAATGAAAAAGACTTGATGACGAAGTTTATGGATTTTTTGAACCTACGGGTCAAAGAGTCTATGAATATGGCAGTTTTCATCAACAACAACAAATCTGTAACCTTTGAAGGCATCAAACTGCATTTGTTTTATCCGAGTGGCAGCGAAACACACGAAGATAAGTTGTTTGACGAGAATATCTTTTCAGTTGTCCAGGAGTTGCCTTACAAATACAGCTACGAAGGTAAACAGCGTTATTCCTTTCGTCCCGATTTGACATTTTTTCTCAATGGTATTTTCTTTGGCTACAACGAATTGAAAAGCAATTACACGAATCAGAACGCCAACAAACACGGCAGGAAAAAAGTTGCCAAAGACTACGCAAGTGCCGTGACCGAATACCTGACATTGGCTGCGAGCAACGATGTGACTAAAACAATTCGCAACGATATGTTGAAGGTTTTTGAAAAAGCCATTCACATCACAGCAACCGACTTAAATGATACTTACATCATTAGAAACATAAAAACACATTTTGAGGACATTCAGAAAGATGATGACAAGTATGAGGAAAAATTGATGAAAAACTTTCCGAAATATCCTCTTTTAAATCCTTCGGGTACGAAATTACAGCACTTTGAAGAAGTTTTTCGCGCTTTGTACGATAAGAAGATGATAGAGAAGGAAATCCTTTACTACAATTTCATCGAGCGTGAATTGATAAAAAAAGATAACAGTAAAACCAAAGAATACAAACACAACGACGGTAAATTGATAAGCCCACGCCCAAAGCAGAAATTCGGAACAGATAAAGTGATGGCTAAAATCAATGAATTCTTAGAACACGAAAACGAACCCGATTATTTGCTCAATATACTGAGGGGGTCGCTTGAAGCACACGGCGTAGGTAAAGCGCAGATAGACGAACTGATAGCCAAACGCATGAAATACCAAAACAACAAAAACGTGTATTCGCTTTTGATGCAATACGCGGCGGGTTTTGGTAAAAGTAATATCATAGGTTGGACGGCTTTACAACTTAAAGACTTACGCGTTGATGGTGTGTATGTGTATGATAAAGTGATGATTGTTGTTGACCGATTGCAACTGCGCGACCAATTGGACAGCAAAATGCACAATATGAACATTCAAAAAAGTATGTACGTCGAAGCCGACAGCCAAAAGGCTTTTAAAGATGCTTTGAATAGTGATAAAAGGATTCTGGTTGTTAACTTGCAAAAGTTTAATACGATTAAAGATGTTTTAGATGCAGATGTCGTAAAGAAATTAGCAAGTCTGCGTATCACCTTTTTAATTGACGAAATCCACAGAAGCAACAGCGGCGACCAACACGACGAAATGATTTCGCTGTTTGATGAATTGCAAAGTAGTTTTGACAATAACGCCGATTACGTCAACCAAAAACAAAAGAAAAATCTGATTATTGGTTTCACAGCCACACCAAGCGATACGACATTGGCGCGTTTTGGTGAGTTTAGCAAATACGCTGAAAACATGCCGATTTGGGTGCCATTTGATAGTTACACAATGAAAGAAGCGATAGAAGATGGTTATATTTTGAATCCGATAAAAGGCATCGTTCCAGTTTCTGCTAAGATGTATTTTGAACTGAAAGACAATGAATTAGAAGGTTTTGAAGGCGATACAGGCTACGATACGATTCCCGATGGCACAGATACAGGCATAGATGAGAACGGAAAGAAGTATGCGATACGAAAAAAGAAGATTTATGAAAATGAAGATAGAATAGAAGCGGTTTCAAAATTTGTGGTTGAACGTTTGGTGGCTTCTGTTTACCACAATATCAGAGGCACGGCGAAGGCAATGTTGGCAGTCTCATCTATCAAATCCGCTATCAAATACAAAAAGCATATTGACAGTTATTATCAAGAGATTGTTCAAGAAAAGAAATACGAAAACTATAAAGATGCACCCATATATATTGTGTATTCGGATAGCCAAGAATATAAAAGCAGTAGTACGCTGAACAATAACCAATCAGAAGAAAAAGTTTTACAGAATTTTTCGATTAAAAAGAACGGATTAATCATTGTGGTGGATAAACTGCAAACAGGTTTCGATGAACCGAAATTGCATACTTTGTTTTTGGATAAAGAAATCAGAGGTATCAATGCGATTCAAACGATTTCACGCGTCAACAGAACAACGAAATATAAAAATGATTGTAAAATCGTTGACTTTTCTTACAAAAATGTGAATGTTAACAATATCAAACGGGCATTTGAACATTTTAGTAATGTTGTGGTGAGTGATTTTGACCCGTTGGGCAATGAAGAAAAACTAATTATTTTTTATGCTGAATTGAAACAGCATACATTGTTTACCAATTATTTTGAAGATTTTCAGAAATACGAATTGAATCTGACTGCCAATAAATCTATTACGACGATTTTAGATTTAGAAGAGCATTTTGCTCGATATATCAGACAATCAAGTGACGCAGCCAAAGAGTTGAAACAGAAAATAAACAGCTACTTCAAAATATTAAACTTGATTGAGTTTGTCATTACTTTAGATGTTAAATTTAGTGAACCGATATTCTTGAAATTTTGGCGCAAGTACAATGTAGAATACAATAATCTCAACAAACAAGGTGACATCATAGACGATGTAGAAATCTATTTCGACAATAAAATCGGTATTGTCACGCCAGGCGAAATCAAAGAAAAAGAAAAGAAAAAGAAAGAACAAAAAGGCGGTACAAAAGACAACGATACGCAATACAAATTTGACATTTTGAAAGTTATTGCCAAACGCAATCAAGAGGAAGAACTTGTAGAAGAACTGATAAAGGATTTTGAAGCCAAAATAGAACGCTTTTTTTCCTATATCCGAGAAGACGAGAGCGGTAAACGGGTTATTGCCAAAATGCGCGATACGGGTTCCGCCTTTGATGAAGAAGAAATTTATGACGACTTTTCAAAAGTTTATCGTAAATTCATCAGAAGGAATAAAGATTTAGGTGATTTCTTTGAACGAGAAAGCAGAGACAATTTGAATCAAATCTGTGATGATTTTGAAAAGAGTTTGAAAACCCATATTTACAAAATGGATGAAGATAATTTTGGCATGGCAGCCGACGAATAGCCAATTAAGAAGGGCGACGTGTCACCGCACGTCGCCCTTCTCATTTTATCAAATACAAACGACTTCAAATGCGGCAAACATAACTTCAAATGTGACAAACATAACTTCAAATGGGACAAACATAACTTCAAATGGGACAAACATAACTTCAAATGTGACAAACATAACTTCAAATGGGGCAAACATAACTTCAAATGTGACAAACATAACTTCAAATGGGGCAAACATAACTTCAAATGCGACAAACATAACTTCGGATGTTTCGACCCCCTCAGTATTTTCTACTTTTATTGTTATCAGGCATATCATAATGATTATGGGATGTCGAATTGGCATAATAATTGATAAAAAATAAATATGTTTATATTTTTTATTTTTTAATTAAATAATACTTTATTATGCTCAAAATTCGATTATCACACAATGGCGTCTCTCAAAAAGAATTGAATGATTTTGCAGAACTGCATATTTTCAAAATGGACGGAAATCCTATTTACAGCGAGTTTCAGTCGCTTATTACCACGCTAAAGCCGTTGGTTGAGACCTTCAACGTGGCTTTAATTAATGCCAAATTGGGCGGTGCAGACCGTACTGAAGCCAAAAACAAAGCGAAAGAAGCGGTGTATAATTTCTTGACGAAATTGACCAAAACCATGGAACTTAAAGCCAGTGACCTTCTCCAGGAAGAAGGTGAAGCATTCGTTAAAGGGGCAGGTTTTGAATTGTCACAAACCAAAGGGGGCAACAAAATGAAGACTTATCTCGAAACACCTGTACTCACCATCGAAAATATCAAAGGTCGCCGTGGCGCTATCGATATGAACTGGGCGCGTATTGAAGGGGCAATCACCTATGGTTTGGAAGAATTAGACAGTGAAGGCAAATGGCAAAATGGCAAATATTGTAGCCAAACATCTTTGCAATTGACGGATTTGGAAGTGGGCGCAAAAAAAACATATCGCCTAAAAGGTATTGGTGCGGGTACGTTGGTGAGTGGATATAGTGAACCTGTGACGATTTGGGTCAACTGACCCCTGCAACTTTTATAAGAATAGATACGTATTGAAATGTAATGAATGAAAAAATTGAGTTTTATTTAGAAGTGCCTTTCACCTTGTTTGTGGATGGCACTTTTTCGTTAACAAAACGTATCGGATACCTTAAAGGTTAATGCTGTCAACTTAGTACATTTATGTTGTTATTAATCACATAGATAGATAGGGGTTTTCACATAGATAACATAGTTTTTGAGTAAAAAGCTATAAAAACTATGTTTTCTATGTGAAAACCCCTATGTTTCTATGTGATAAGGAAACATTGTTCTTTCGCTAAGTTGACAGCATTAACCTTTAAGGTATCCGATACGTTAAATCCGCTAAGCATATTTATTGAATATCATAAAGTATTTCATAAAAATTGGTTGAAAGAACAAATTTGGGACGATTTTGAACAGTATTGACACAAACAAACGTGCCATCTGCCAAACGTATCGGATACCTTTAAGGTATCCGATACGTAACCTCATTAGTTAAACCTCGTCAGCGAAATTTTAAAAAATTCTCCCTTTATCTCTGCTGTAACTTGCCTGTAACTTGCCTGTAACTCGCGCCTCCTATCTTTGTGGCATCAACTAAGAAAATAGAATTTAATTCAATTTAAAAAAATAAAAAAATGGCAACGCAGAGTATCAACAAGAACATGTCTATCAAAACGGCTTTGAAAAATCAAGCATCGGTTTTGAATATAGAAATGCTTAAAGCATCGAATGAGTTGATTGACAATTCTTTCAAAAACATTGAAAAATGGCAAGACTTAGGCGAAAAGGTATTGAAAACAGGTGTAAAGATATTCGCCATTCAGCAAGAAGCCACGTTGACAACGTTGGAAACATTGAAACATCAATTCATGGTTAACCGCAAAAGATTCAACAAACTTGTTAACAACACCCCAAAAAAATCGCACCCAAAAGCCGATACAAAAATCGAAAGTGGTTTGACGATTGATGAGTTGATGGCAGAAACAATCGCTAAACCTAAAAAGAAATAATATTTTATACTTAACGGATAATGGATAGCGGAAAATGGATAATCTAAAACACTGATAATGTGTAAATGAAACGTCCTAAATTATGCAAACCATTTTCAATTGAGTATAATGATGAATGATGAATATCATAATCATAAAAACATTCATCATTCATCATTAAAAACATTCATCATTAAAAACATTCATCATTATAGCATTAAATATAAAAATGGAAAATAAAGGAAATAAAAACAGCAAAAAAACTGAAACGGTCACAACACCAACAGCACCCGTTAATGGTTTAGATAAATTGACCGCAACAGCTAAAATCATCAATAACGAAGTGGTGGAAACAGTGGAAAACATCGCCAGCGATATTATGTCAAGTGGTAAAGAAGTGACGGCTGTTGCCACTAAAAATGTTAAAGAAGCGGTGAAAGCGGTGAACATGACGAAAAGTACTGAAAAAATCAAAAAAGCAGCCAAAAACGTCACCACAGAAGTGAAAAGTGCTGCTAAAAAAGTGAACGCCGATGTCAAAGACGCTGCTAAACAAGTGGTGAAAGACGTGAAAGCAAACAGCGAAACGGTGAAAACAATGGCGACTAAAACAGCGAAAGAAGTTACTGAAAAAGTAGACATGACTGAAAATGTGAACAAAATCAAAGAAACAGCTAAGAAAGTGAACAACCAAATCGTTGAGACTGCTACGGATTTGATGGCAGAAGTAAAGACGAACCGCAAACAATTGCAAACCAATTTAAATAAAAAAGCGGTTGAAGCGATTGAAAACGTCAATATTACTGAGGGGGTCGCCACATTGAAAAAAGCAGCCATCAAAGCGAATGAAGTGACGTATGAAACGGCAGAGAAATTTGTTGATACGGCACTCGAAGCAACAGAAAAGTGGCAAAATGTGGCAAATAAAGCTGTCAAAGGTGGTCTGAAATTGGCTGAAAGACAACAAGAGATTGTTTTTACAACACTCGAAACAGTTAAAGGTCAATTGGTGAACACTGCCGTTCGTTTGAGAAAGATGTTTAGTAATTAAGGTTAAAGAAGTTTAGTTTAAATATGGTTGGATGGCTATATGGTTGTTTTGCAATCATATAGCCATTTTTTTTCGACAAACTGATTGACTGATGTTACGCAATAGAACACAGATTAGCGTTCAAAAAATAATTACAAATGGAAAATAACATAAAAAGACCGTCCCTTTTCCTGTTTTTTACTGAGGGGGTACGTGCGTTGATAGAATACGTCCAAACTTGGTTTTTTTTTAAAAACTATACGATTAAACAAAAAGGAGATGGACATCCTGTTTTAGTTGTGCCGGGGCTGTTGTGTACAGACTTTTCAACAAGAGTGTTGAGGCGTTTTATCAATCGTATAGGCTACACCGCTTTGGGTTGGGAATTGGGCAGAAACTTAGGCGAGTTAAACGATTTAAAGGATTTAAAACGCTTGAATCAACGTATTGACGCTATTTACAAGCAATACAACACCAAAATCACACTCATCGGTTGGAGTATGGGCGGCATTTATGTCCGTGAAATAGCGAAGCAACGCCCTGAATTGTTTCATCAAGTCATCACCATGGGCAGCCCGTTTTCTGATGTTGATGCCGCTAATAATGCCAAATGGATTTATGAAATGTTAACAGATACATCTGCCGTTGACGAAAAATGGCGTCGGCAAATACCGAATCCTCCACCGATTCCGACAACAGCCATTTATACAAAACAAGACGGCATCGTGCCATGGCAAGCCTGTATGGAATGTATTGTTGATGATACGCATCAAAATATAGAAGTGAAAGGCAGTCATTGGGGTTTGGGCATGAATTCGAGTGTTTTATTAATCGTGCAAGAGAGATTGATACCGAAAGAATAATCCTATTGATAAAAAAACCGCAGACTAGCAAAACTTGATTCTTAAGTGTTTGTTAACCTGCGGTAATTAAATGTTTATCACATTTAACTAAACCATAAAAGAGATTAATCCAATTTTTGATACTTAAAATAGTTGCCTCCTTGTCTGATTGTCATGGAAGAAGCAAATATTTTTTCGACTTTTGCAAAAGCTTTATCGCAATTTGTATCCCATTCCAAAATCCCAGCATCTGAAACTTTGTAAGTGCCTGAACAAATCATAACAGATTTGAGATAGCGATTAAAAGTGCCGTTTTGCTTAAAATCACGTCTTTCGTCTGATGCGACTTTTTCCCATTGAACCACATAAGTGATTTGATTTTGAGGCATATTTTGTGGGTCAGGACAAATATGACCATCGTGCATGGCGATTTCAACACCTTTTTCAGTGAATTGCCATGAACCGATAATCGCAGTTTGAATGTCTTGCGATGTTTGTTCGGAATCTATGTGGCTGTTTGCTTTTGTACAGCTTGTCAAGCATAAAATTGTTGTGAAGAGGAGAGAAACGGAAAGAATGATGTTGTTTTTCATGATTTTTAATTTAAATTGTTTTCAAAAAAGTTTTTAAGTATTGCGTACAGAATTATTCTCTACTGGACATTAATGATTGTATCAATGCGAAAGTATTGGTACAAAACGTTGAATTTGAAGATATTACAGCAACTATCACACTTTTAAAAAATCTGTTGGCGATTGTCCTGTGAAATGTTGAAAATCTCGAATGAAGTGAGATTGGTCGTAGTAACCATATTTGTCTATGATTTCTGACCAAGATACTGAGGGGTCTTTTTTGAGGTCTGCAAAAAGCGCATTGAACCGCGTGACTCGTGCAAACTCTTTTGGAGATGAACCAATCTGTTGTGCAAACTCTTTCTCTAAAGTGCGGAGTCCGATGTTAAACTTTTCTTCTAAGTCCTTAATTTTTATAACGCCATTTTTTTGAGAGATATAGTCAACAATGGGTGTAATATCATGTTCTATCATTGGTTTTTATGGATTGATACGGGTTATTGATTTATGTTGATAGCTAATACATAATACTGAGGGGTGCTAATGTCTTATCTTAATTGCACTTATTTAATTTTTATTAAAGCGATGAACTATTGATATTTGGTTTGAGCGACAAAATTATGCCATAATAAAATACAAAAGATTGTAAAAAAGCGAAAAATGCTTTTTTTTTGATGTTTATCATTGATAATTAACTTTTAACTTGTTCTTGAGCTACGCCCGGATAAATGAAATCTGTTGTGAATTGCTACCAAGGTTAAGCACCGACATAGAATATGGTTGGGAAAGCGTTTAAGTAACTAAGGGAAATTTTCAAAATCGTCCTTAGTTGAATGTGAATTACGCGCCCAACTGATTCACAACAGGATTGGCATACATCTCCAAAAAGCATTGTTTCAATTGAGGAATGTCAGCATTGACTCTTGTCGCCATTCTTTCAATAAAAGCGGTTTTGTCGTTTTGCGAATAATGCAGGGCATGTTTATCGGTATCGTACAACAAATCGTAAGCAATATATTTGCTGGGCCATAACTTATAATTCGCAATGATTTGTTTATCAATGATTTGCGCTAAGGCTTTTACTAAAAGATTGGCATTCTCAATATGTGCGATATTGTCCAATTCTGCATCTAAAACATCCCCAACATGAAAGTGGATACCTTTTTTTTGACCTAAAAGACCATTCATAATGGCGTTAAAATCCTCTTTTTCATGTTTGATATAGGCTTCATTGTTCATTTTAGCCAATAATTCAGGCAATTTTAGGGTATCAGTCGGGTCATATTCATAAGAAATAGAGACGGGAACGATGCGCATTTTTTTAAAATAATCCACCAAGTTTTCTTTTTCTGCTGCCATAGCGAGCATTTTCAAAATGCCAGGATTTGTCGCATCGTTGCCGTCTTTCGTTCTGCCTTCACGTTGTGCAATCCAAACAGAACGGTTTTCTTTTGTAAATAATTCTTGAATGTATTCAGACATCAGTTTTGAACTTTGCAACATTTCGCGCGGCGAGAGACCCCTCAGTACCAAGAAGTTGCGATTGATTTTAGCCAATATATTCAGAAAAGGCATTTTTACCAAATTGTCACCAATCGCCGAAGCCGTCAGAATCAAGCCTTTTTCGTACAAAATATAGTTCAACAACGAAGTATCTAAGAAAATATCTCTGTGATTGGAGATGTATAAATAAGGCGTGTTTTTATCCAATTTATCAAAACCCGAACTTGAAAGACCGTCAGAACTTTGTTTCAATATTTTTGTCAAAGCAAAATACGCGATATTGCCTTGAAAGTTTTGCGTGCTGTGGATTTTGGAAAATATATCAGCGCGTTCCGATGCTGTTTTTTCAGGGAAGGTGAATTGCATAACGGTATTCATCATGGGGTCGTTCGCAATCAATTGTAGGGCTGCATTCACTTCGTGGTCATGGAAAGGACGGATGGCATCAAATTTAGCAATCATAAAAAAGGACATTATATTTATAAAATGGTTTAGTTTAGGGCGTAAATATAGACACAAAATCCTTGCAGAACGGTTGTTTTGCAAGGATTTTTAGCATTTATACTGAGGGGGTAATTCCTAAACCAAATACCCGCCATCGGCGACAAATACACCACCCGTGCAATAACTCGAAGCTTCTGACGCTAAAAACAAGGCTAAACCGACGATTTCTTCGGGCTGACCGATGCGTCCGAGCGGTACTTGTGACATCATGTGCTTCAAAATCATATCATTCGTCCACAAAGCTTGACTGAATTTTGTTTGTATAAGACCAGGGCAAATGACGTTTGCACGAATGTTATATTTGCCCCATTCGGCTGCCATGACTTTTGTTAAAGAAATCAAAGCCGCTTTAGAAACGGAATAAATGCCCAGCATTTGTTCGGCTTTCAAACCACCAATACTCGATACATTGATGATGGAACCACCGCCATTTTTTTCCATAATAGGCAGACACATTTTGGCTAATTCAAACGGTGCTTTGACATTCACAGCCATAATTTTATCAAAAACAGACGCATCCGTATTTTCGACTGGACCAAAGACAGGATTGGTTGCCGCATTATTAACAACGATATCAATGCGCCCGAAAACGGACATCGTGGTATCAAAAAGGCGTTGACTATCTTCAATGTTTCCGACTTGACCAGCAACACCCAATGCAGTGCCTCCTTCCGCATTGATGGCATTTGCCACCTCATCGACGGCGGCTTGTTTTCGGCTATTGATGACCACTTTTGCGCCCATATTGGCATAATTTCTCGCAATAGCTTCACCGATGCCTTTCGATGCGCCTGTTATTAAGGCGACTTTTCCTTCGAGTGAAAAAGAGTTATTCATAATTTTTTACGGATATTTTATAACGACATAGTTTTTAAGGTGTGAGTGATTATTCGCTCATAGCAGCAAATGTAAAAGAATAAATTAAAAAATGACTTGCATTGAACCCCATTCTTTATCATCATTTGTAGAAGTCATTTTGACAAAATAGGTGCCTCGAGCTACTATCTGTTAAGCTTTTATCAATGATTTTTAGTTTTCACCCCCCCTCAGTAAATCGCGCTTTTTTAACTACCTTTGCGCCCTAAAATGTCAATAAAAATGCACAAATCAGGTTTTGTCAATATCATAGGTCGTCCGAATGTCGGAAAATCAACTTTAATGAATGCGCTTGTGGGTGAACGCATGAGCATTATTACAAATAAACCGCAGACGACGCGGCATCGCATCATCGGCATTTTGAGTGGAGATGATTTTCAAGTCGTTTTTTCGGACACACCCGGTTTTGTCCGCAAACCGACATACAAAATGCACGAGGCAATGAATGCGTTTGTGAAAGAAACGTTTGAAGACGCGGATATTATGCTGTTCGTTACTGAACCGAGCGAGGCGTTTGATGCAGAAGATTCTATCATACAAAGACTCAAGAATGTGCCTTATCCTAAGTTTTTAGTGTTGAATAAATCCGATAAATTTGAGCGTGTTGTCATGGATGCTTATGAAGAACAACTAAAGCAATTGGTTGATTTTCAAAAAGTTATACGCATTTCTGCTTTGAGAAAAGAAAATACTGAGGGGTTGCTTTCCATCGTGAAAGAGGCTTTGCAAGAAGGTCCTGAATATTATCCGAAAGACCAATTGACGGACAGACCTGAACGTTTTTTCTGTGCAGAAATCATCAGAGAAAAGATTTTATTGAATTATAGAGAGGAAATTCCCTACGCCTGTGAGGTTGTGATTGAAGAATTTAAGGAGACAGAAACCAATAAAGGTGAAAAATTAGCCCGTATCAATGCCACTATTTTTGTCGGTCGCGACAATCAAAAAATGATATTGATTGGTAAAAATGGGGCAGCGATGAAGAAGTTGGGCATGGATGCTCGAAAAGATATGGAAACGTTTTTGGAAAGCAAAGTCTTTTTAGAAATGACCGTTAAAGTCCGTGAAAATTGGCGTGATGATGATAAGATGTTGAAGCATTTTGGTTACAATATGTAAAACTAAAACATTGAAAATCAAGCATTAAGAAAACCCTAACACATTGATAGTTGTGTTAAACTACGGTTAAATACTTTTTGGTTTTTATACTTTTCATTAATTTTATAGTCAGATAACTAAATAATTAAACTATAAAAAAACATGAAAAAGATTCTCATTATTGCCGTTTTCCTTTTTGGCTCGACCTTGTTTTTTACATCGTGTTCGCCTTATTACTATCAACGTCCTTACGACCGATATTCTGCACCACCGCCACGTGTCATTGTGAGACCTGCTGTGCCGTATTATTATTCTACGCCACCGCCAGTTTATCGGCACAAGCATCGGGTTTATAGGAATTATAGACGTTATTGATAACAACAACAAAAAATCCGAACTCTTTAACAAAAGAGTTCGGATTTTTGTTGTTTCATTTTAGCTTCCATATACAGTATTAAACAACAGAAAGCGTATGTAAATAAACAGATTCTTGTAATTTTTCCCACTCCTTGATAATATAAGGTGTGATTTTCAACAGATGAGTAGCTGAAATATCATTGGGTAAACGTTTTATAACGTTTGAAACAACATCTTTTAAAGGGAGAGTAGGCGTATCTTTGAAAACGTTCTGAATGTGTTTAGATGCCTGATATTCTAAGCTTTGTGCATATTTTTGGGGCAATATCTCACTATCAGGTGCATTTTCTAAATAATGTAAAGTATCGTGCAGATGTGCCAATTCGGGCATTTGCAAAGCTTCTTCATAAGAAATGGATAGATTATCTTTATTAAATTTCATGTGCCAAATTTAAGTTTTATTTTGAAACTTTCGTAATATTTTTGAGGTTGATAAGGTTCGTTTTCAGTACCAATAACACCAATAACATCACAAACTGTAGAAATATCCTTGATATTCCTTTGAAAAATGCGGTTATATAATTTTCTACGCCGCTCATCAACAGGGTTTATGATGACTATACTTGTGGGATAATTATCCAAAAACTCATAAGCCGCTTTTGCTACGGTTTGCAAAACTTTTGCGGCATCTTGATTATTAGATACTGTTAAATCATCAACAAAACCACTTTTTAAATCGCCAAAACCTAAATTCCATTCATCATCTTCCATAAATGTAAACTGAATAATTTTGACTATTTTTCCTTGTATGCCCTCACTTTCAAAAATAAAACGAGTTTTTCGTTTTACAGCAATATAGCGATAAGAATCGTTAATCATATTGATTTTCTAATAGTAGGTTATGTAAAATTGAGTAAAAAGTTAAAACAAATTTAAAACCCTGCAAATAATTTGTGTTTAAATATTTATTGCAATTTGTGTTTTACTTAATAGAAAATATGCTTTCTCTTAAAAATGAACAATAATTATCTCCCTAACTTTCGATTAAAGACCTTATCAAGAAATAAGAATGCTTTATTCTTCAAAAAATAGTACTACTTGTTCTTCAATTTCTCTTCCAACAAAAGAATTTGTAGCTGCAAATTTTTAATTTCTAAATTTTTGCTATGAAGTTCCAAATTAGCTTTTTCCAATTCAAATGCTAAAGCCTTAGAGTCATAAATATTATGATTTAGAACATTGTGATTAGTCCCATTAAAAGAGTTGAAAAACATTTTATCTTCAATAGTCTTTATTTCCTCTTCTGACATTTTTAGAACTGCTGCAATTTGATTCAATCTTTTGCCATTAACATCCGTGTTCTTTTCAATTTTTCGATAAGCCGTAGCGGATATTTCAAGCATACTTGCCATATTTTCTTGCGTATAGCCTCTGAATAAACGTGCTAAACGAATTTTTTCTCCAAGTACCATAGAATTTTATTTTAAAGAATAGAAAAAAGCGAAAAAAGCAACTAAAAGTTACGAAAAACGCAACCGATAAAATATTGTTGTGTGGGTTTTTAGTTGGATTTTTGTAAAAATATTATATGAAAAAAAATGTGCTGTGTGTGATTTTACCTTTGTTTTTAGGCATTATGATTTATGCTCTTTTCCGCAATACATCGGGTTTAATTGTTTCAGAGTACTGGGGGCTTCATTCGGAAAATAAAGCAAATTTTTCAATTCCAAATTTTATAAAATACAATTTACCAGATGGACTTTGGTTGTTTGCTTTTACAAATGCCATCATTTTTATATGGAAATCTGAATTGAATAGACAAAGCATTATTTGGATTTGTTCAATACCAATTATTGCGTTTTCAACAGAAATACTACAGGCTAAGAAACTATTTATTGGCACTTATGACGCAATGGATTTAGCCGTTTACTCAATTGCTTCATTTTTATCTTTTAAACTTTGCAAAATTAAATTTCTTTTCTCAATAAACAATCTAAATAAGATGAAAAACATTCAAAAACATTTATTGTCATTCTTAGTTCTCGCTTCTGCGATAGCCTTATTACTTGCTTCAAGTCCTCAAAAGAAGACTGTAAAAATGTCTTTTACCTTTGACCATGCGCCCAAAGGCACAGTAGCACCTGGTTCAGCCGATATTTCTATAGCCCTTGTCAAGCCTTATTTCGCCGATGACTGGAAGATATTAGAAAATATTGATTTATTCTCTCGTTATCGTGATGGCTTAAATGGTGATGTAGAGGAGCTTTTGATAGCTAAAGGTTTTACTTTGAAGGGTCCTTATGATCAAAAAGCTGATATGACTTACACGGATAAGAAAACTGCTGCATTAGCTTTAGATATAAGAATTATTCCTAGTATAAATAAGAGTGCTTTAAAATCTACAGGAAGTGTGAAGCATGGATTTCACTATTCAGGTTTATTGATATTCGGTGGCAGAATTGAGTTGAGTGCCTATGAGCCACTATCGGGCGAAAAAGTATGGTCAAAGAGTGCAGAATTACCAACACAAAACAATATTGCGGTAATTACGGATAGAGCATATACTGGCGAAGCTACTTTATTAGACCTTTTTGAGGATGGAGGATTTTATAATCCAATAGGTCAAGCAATGCAAAAGTCTTATGACACAGCTTTGAATAAATTAGAGGGCTATATTGAGAAAGAAGAATTTAGAGCACTACTACCACAGGTCAAAGAACTAAAAAACAGGAAAAATTAAGTGTTTTCCATTGATAAGACAATGATTTATAATAATATTTTTAATAGCTAAAATCAACTTTTAAAATGAAATTAAAAACAACTCTACTCATGTTTATTGGCTTGTTTTTACTCGCTACTACACAGCCCTTAATAGCTATTACTTCATCTTCAACTATTGTTTCTTCACAAACGATTGAAAAACAAAAAACAGAGTTGAAGAAAGGATTTACAACACAAAAGGTGTTGAGCAAAATTGAACGCCTCTCCCAAAGGGCGGGTATAGATTTCAGTGACCCTATTAGAAAATGGATGTGGTATTGCGTTTTCGGTTTAGCGGCGGGGCTTGTACTTTGGTTAGTAGGAGTTATATTAATCGCTGCTTCACCAACAGGAGGTGGTTTTGGACTTATTCTGACTACTTTGGGGAGTTTGGTGGGATTAGCAGGAGTTATTTGTGGTATCGTTTTTTTAGTTAAGAATAATGCTTAATCTCTCAAAGTAACTTTATTGTACTAAGTATTCAATAGAAAGTAATCGTGTATTTTGAATCGAATTTTTTAATGATAGTTTCGACGGCTTCTTTGAGTTTTTCTTCGGATTCATAATCTTGGATATTGAGCCATTCATTTTTGATAAACCGCCAAAGTATCTCTATATGATTCAATTCTGAGCAATAAGCTGGAAGAAATTGAAAGAAGAGATTTTGCTTTTTCCAGTATTCCATTTTCGCTTTAGAAATGTGGGCTTTATGAAAAGAAGCATTATCAATAATGACAATATTTTGGACTTTAGAATCGGTCACTTGGTTTTGAATAAAATCCTCCGTAAAAGCGATAAAAGCCTGTGCATTCATCGCTTCTTTCTGAGAATATGCTTCAAGTGTATTATCATGCCTAAGAAATCCGGCTACAGTTAATACATTACCCCGTTTAGCAGGTAAAGTGATGTTTTTGGCTTCATTTTGAGGCGGTAACCAAGCATAAAGTGCATTGGGATTAAGATTGAATCCACTCTCATCATAAAACCAAAGACGGATAAGTCCTTTTTTATCTAAGGCACACAATTCAACTAATTCTTGCTTGAAAAACTCAAATAGGCCTTCATCCCTTTGTTTTTTCATACTTTTACGTACTCTACGCCAAGTATATTTTGCAGATTTAAGGACTTCTTTAACTTGCCATGTACTTATTGACTTGTTTAATCGAAGAGCTTGCTGAGTAACCCAAAGGACTAAATTTACAATACCAATGCTTGCGGAATCTAATAACGTTTTTTTTCAGATTCTGTCAGCAAAGGAGGGCGACCAGGGCGATGTTCATCACTCAGCGTTGTTAAATCACCGGGATTCCACCTCTTAAACCAGGAGCTTATTGTATCTGCTTTGACTGAAAATAAGGCGGATAATTCTGTACGACTTTTACCCTCCATGCTCCATAAAATCGCCTGAGCGCGGTGGTGGACTCGCGGAACTTGGCAATTCGATATGAAGGCACGAAGTACTGTTTTATCTGTTTCTGTTCCGATTATATAAACATTATTATTCATCCAATAAAGATACGGGGTTTATCCTTGCAAACACTCGTTTATTTTATAATAACTACTTAACATGAAAAAGAACTTTACTTTACTGATGTCCATGATTTTATGCTTAATTATTTTTAGTAATGTAATTAATGCACAAAAACCGACGGAGGGCAAAAAAATCGTTGTTACCATTCGCAGCACCAATGCGGACGGAACGACAAATACAACAACTTTGATGAAGTCTGGCGAAGATGCCAAAAACTTTGATGTTCAGAAATATATTGATGAACAGAAAAAAATACGTCCCGATGCGACGGCTTATATCGTTGAACGGGCAATGCCGCATGGTGCTAACAAGTTAAATTCTGCTACAACACTCCGCCTTAATGGATATGCTGTTCACGACCCACAAGCTTTGGCAGGCGTTGTGTGTGAATCTAAAAAAGGGTTTTTGGGTGTGAGTGAATTGTATGCAAAGGAAAAACTGCCCGAAGGTGTACGTGTGACAATCACGCGCAATTCAGCAGCAGCTAAAGCAGGGTTGAAAGACGACGACGTGATTTTGCAACTCAACAAAACACCGATAAATAGTTTCCGCGACATTTCTAAATTTATGCAAATTGTTAAAGCAGACGAAAAAGTTTCGGTTGTTTATGACCGCGACGGTCAGACAAAAACCAGCGTTGCAACACTGGGTTCGCAACAAATGGCGTGGACGAACGATGTTGAACAAGAAAAAGAGGCATGTTTAGGCGTTTACACATCTTCGAAAGTCACAGCGTCACAACGTGGGGCTGTTATCAATGATTTTACTGAGGTCAGTGCTGCCAAAGAAGCCGATATGCAAATTGGCGACCTCATCACAGCCGTTAACGGCATCCGTGTAAAAACGCATCAAGACGTTTGGGATGAAATTGCAAAATACAGACCTAAAGAATCTGTCAGAATTGCTTACCTACATGAGGGTCAGGAAAAACAAATTCGTGCAACATTAAAGGCTTGCAAGCCTCGTGAAGAAAATGTTATTGTTGTGTCAAAAGGTCAAGAAGAAGATGCGGTAAATACGCCAAAGAATTTGGGTCGTTTGGAATTGACAAATTTTGCAGCATCGCCTAATCCTACCAAAGATATGGTCAATGTTAGTTTTGTCGGTGAAGCTGTTCCAACGAGTTTATCGTTTATTGACGTAACGGGTAAGGTGCTTTTTCAACAAAATATAAAGGATTTCAACGGTCAATACAACCAACGTTTTGATGTCAGTGAATACGCCAAGGGCGTGGTTGTTGTTAAGATACAACAAGGAGATAAGGTCTTTTCTAAGCAAATTGTCGTGAATTAAGAGTTTATAGACCACAGATAACACAGATGCGACTGATTTTACGCTGATTTCTTTCTTGCAAAATAAAAGAAATCAGCGTAAAATCAGTCGCATCTGTGTTATCTGTGGTCTATAAAATCAGAAATACCACCTTTTAAACGCTTCAATCGCCTCATATTCAGGCAACCCCAAAGCATCAAAAGCCTGCGCCGTTCCTCTATTGCGTTCCTCTGCACGTTGCCAAAACTCCCTCGAATCTGAACCTGGGAACAACGGTCGGTCTTTCTGACTTTGGTGTTTGAATATCGCCCGGCGTTTGCGCAATAATTCGTCAGGACTGATGGGTACAGCCATATCAATATTTTCCAATTCCCACTCATGCCATGCCCCACGATAGAGCCAAACGGTACATTCTTTCATCCATTCTTCATGTTTTAACTCATTAATGGCTTGAAAAATAGCATCTAAACACACCCGATGCGTGCCATGCGGGTCGCTCAAATCAC
>JAYTUQ010000490.1:0-13026 GCA_043744455.1 Saprospiraceae bacterium
CTTCTGTCGTAATGGGCACATCAGCATAGTCTTCTGGTTGCAACATTTTGCCTGAATACGTTTCAACTGCCTTCAAAGGCTTTTTACGAGTCTTATGAATGGTGTTAAAATCCGCCATCACTTCCACTGTTTTTAAGCCTGTGATATACTCAATCACGTCCATCAAATGCGAACCGATATCTGCAATGGCTCTTGAAGCACCCGATTTATCAGGCTCTAAACGCCAATTATAATCTGTTTCGTAGAACAACCAATCTTGCAAATAAGAACCGATAATGGAATACACATCGCCCAAATCACCTTTCTCACGCATGGTTTTCATCTGACGTACCAATGGATAATAGCGCAAATTGAAATGCACTGCATTCACCAAACCTGTTTGTGTTGCCAAAGCCACCAATTCCTCTGCCTCGTGCAAGTCTTTTGCCAATGGTTTTTCACAAATCACATGTTTACCCGCCAATAAAGCGGCTTTTGATTGGGCATAATGTAAAAAGTTGGGTGTGCAAATATGTATCGAAGTAATATCGTCTTGTTTCAACAATTCGTCGAAGGTGTACGAACGAGCGATGCCCAATTGTGCCGCTTTTTCCTTTGCTAATTCTGCGGTTACTTCACACAAAGCTGCAACTTCTACATTTGGCAAACGGCGCAATGCTTCAATATGTGCGGGTCCGATGAACCCTGTACCGACGACGCCGACTTTAATTTTTTCCATGTTTGACTTTTAAATTAATTAGTTTTAAAATAATACCCCCCTCAGTATAAAAAGACATTTTTAGGGATTTTTATTAAAACACATAGACACATAAGACACGTGGTTTTCTATTTTTCAATAAACCCAAGTGTCTTATGTGTCTATGTGTTTTAATAAAAAATATTTGTTAAGCTACCTTACCTTTTTTTTGCCAAAAATACAGAATCGCAAAAGCCCCAACAAGTATCAATGGAAACATCACCATCGTTGATAAAGTCGCTTGCCCTGCTGCTAACTCCATGGCATCGCCTGTGAGACCTTCCGCTGTTTTTACAGCGATGTCTTTGTCAATCCATCTGCCAATAATAGGTTGGAAAATAGACGTTGAAAACATCCCAACACCGCCAATGATAGACATACCTAATGCACCACTCAAAGGCACTTTTTCAGCAATGAAACCCACCATATTGGGCCAAAAATAAGCCACACCCAAGGCAAAGAATATAGCCGCAACATACGCCATGGGACCCGTTGACACGCTAAATAAATAAATACCTATCGTGGCAAATATCGCCCCACCCAACAAAACGCCCGTTTGGTCAAAGCGATGAACAATCTCTCCGCCAAAATATCGCGCAACTGCCATAATACCTGTCACCAATGCCAAAATCAACATCGGACTTGCCCCAGATTTACTCATTATTAAGCCTGTCCATTGTTGCGGACCAAATTCTGTAATCGCTGTTAATGCCATACAGGCAAACATGAAAATATACAACGGTGACAACATCGCTTTGATGTTTTCAGCAATGGATGTCACGCCTTCTGTTTTAGGTTTAGGGAATGTTTGACCCCAGAATAGGTAAGCATATATCACAGTCGGAATTAAAATCAACCAAATTTGTGCTTGCCAACCCATATTGGCATCTGTCATAAACTTAGAGGCTAAGCTACCGATGACGATACCGCCCGGAAACCACATGTGGAAACGATTCAACATCTTGCTCATTTCCGTACCTTGATAACTGTCTGCAATCATTGGATTACAAGCGGCTTCTGTACAGCCGTTGCCAATACCAATTAAAAATGTAGACACCAAAAGACCTGTGTAACCGCCTAAAACTTGCGGATAGAGTGTCAATAAAATACCCAATGCATGACACACAAAAGCGGTCATCATGATTTTTTTAGGTCCAAAAGTATGATAAACAAGACCTCCTATAATCATCGCAATTGGAAAGCCTAAAAACCACATGGAGTTGATAAAACCTAATTGTTCGGCAGTTAAGTTAAAGTCTTTAGCCAGTTGTGGTAAAATACCTGCACGAATACTAAAGGAAAAAGCCGTTGTGATGAGCGCAAAACAACTGCCCAAAAACAGGCGATTTTTGTTTACAGTTTGATCCATAAGAAACTTTTAAATTAAAGGATGTGAGTAAATGATTGATACTATTGAATTTTTGATAAAATCAGCCATCAAAATGTCATTCTTATCCAAACCAATACCATACATGAAGCCTTAAAAGACGCGTCTTGTTAATGTTTGTTATGATTTTTCGTATTGATTGTTTTGTATAAATAACTTTTTGATACGCTCAAAAGTAGCTATTTTCTTGAATTGACCAATTGTTCTTTCGTCATTTTTGTTTAATTGGAAAATTTTATTTTGAAAACGTCTTTAAGACACTTTATAACTAATAAAAAACAAGAAGTTTAGTGGCTTATACTGAGGGGTCTATAAATATCCGTCCATATTCTCTAAGTTATGACTTATGGTTATGCACTAAAAGTTATGAAACAAATCTATCATTGCTGCGGTCATCGCAACCACGCCTGTACGAATGGTCATAGGTGGATATGGATTAAACTGCGGATGATGCAGCGGCGGCAAAAACGCTATGGGTTTGCCCGTATCTGCATCAAATTTTGAGGGATTCACCGAACCCAACCACGTCAAAGCAATCGGTATGTTGCCATCGAGACTGTATGAGGCGAAATCTTCTCCGAATGTATATGGCGGCTCTTGTCTGACTTGTGCTGCACCCAATACTTCGCTAAAACTCTTTTCCATTTTTGACACCAAAGCCTCATCATTTATCAATGGTTTTGTTATAAATGCTCTTTGCGAAATAACTGGAAACATATCGGTAGACAAACCCGAGGCAGCCGCTTCACTATCGCAAATACGTTGAATGGCTTTCATTATTTGCTCATAAATAGGATATGAAAAGGCTCGAACGGTTAACTTCAAATCTACTTCTGAAGGTAAAACATTGTGGTTTTCTCCGCCTTTTATCATACAAACAGATACAACGGCGGGTTCAAATGGATTTATTTCTCGGCTGACAATGGTTTGGAGACGCATAATGATAGACGCTGCCAAAACAATCGCATCAACGGCAGTCACAGGATAGCCGCCATGTCCACCCACGCCTTTGACTTTGATATCCACCATCTGAACCAATGCCAAGGCACGACCTTTTACTGTTCCAACTGTACCGCTGGGTAATGTTGGTGAAACATGATAAGCCAAACAACAATCGGGTTTTGGAAAACGGGTAAACAAGCCATCATCAATCATCTTTTGACTGCCGTTGAAGAACTCTTCGCCAGGTTGACACACAAAAAACGCTGTGCCTTGCCACTTGTCGCGCAACTGTGACAAACACCGCGCGATGCCAATCAGATTTGCCGAGTGCATCGAGTGTCCGCATTGATGCCCACGCCCTGCGATGGTTGAAGCCCATGACTCTCCGCGTTCATCTTGAACAGGCAACGCGTCCATATCCGCGCGAAACATTATCGTTGGACCTTTACCATTTTTCAAAATACCTACCACGCCTGTTTGTGCGACCCCCTCAGTAACTTCATAGCCCGCAACACGCAATTCTTCGGCTTGTCGTTTTGCAGTTTGGAAAGTATCCATACCGAGTTCAGGATTTTTATTGTACTGACAAAAGAGGTCAAAAAGAAAAGGATAATCTGCTTCAACCAGTGTTTTGATATGATTCATGAATTTGTTTTAGTTTTTAAAATCCAATTAAAATAACTGTTTTTGTATGATTAACTGATCTTACATCGTTTCAATTTTCACCCACACACCATTCAGCACCGCATTGCCCGTTAATTCATCTATCTCCATTTCGTCCGTCAAATCATTGAGACTTGCGCCTGCATGTTGTTGTGCCACATCGAGTTTTACACCTTTTCGATTGTGTCCATACCCATGCGGAATACTGACAACACCGGGCATTATATCTGCCGTAATTTCTATGGGTAACGCAACGCTGCCAACACGGGAAGTCACTTTAACAAGTTGTTTATCAACGCATTGCAAAGCAGCCGCATCAATTGTATTCATCATCACGGTGCAACGGTTTTTACCTTTCATCAGCTTCTCGGAATTGTGCATCCATGAGTTATTGTCGCGCAAATTGCGTCGTCCAATCAATTGTAATGTGGAACTTGTTCCGCCATACTGAGGGGGTGCATTTTTCAAAACGTCCCTAACCCGTTCCAAATCTTTTAGAAAAACTTCTGGCGCAAGTCGTATTGTTTTATCCTCAAACGCCAATCGTTGCGGCATAACAGATTGCAATTCGCCCAAATCCACGCCTGAAGGATTGTCTAAAAGTTGTTGCAAACTCAATTTATATTGTCCATAACGCAAACCCATATCCAGTTTTTCTTCTGGCGGCTGCGGCAAATAGACCCCCTCAGTATTTGACAAGCGATGCGTCAGTTCTTGAAAGATTTCCCAATCATATCTTTGGTTCTCACTTTTAGGAAACAACGGTTGCGAGTATTTAGCGGTGTTGCGAACGGCAAAAATATGGAAAGTCATATCGTAATGCGACGTTTCTAATCCCGTTGCAGGTGGCAAAATGATATTTGCATGGCATGTCGTTTCATTCAAATAAATATCAATCGCCACCATAAAGTCTAAGGATTCAAACGCTTTGTCCAACTGCCGACCATTGGGCGATGACAAAATCGGATTACCCGCATTGGTAATCATCGCTTTGATTTGTCCCTCCCCCTCAGTCAAAATCTCTTCGGCAAGTGTCGAAACGGGTATTTCGCCCATGAACTCTCGCAAACTGCGCATGCGACTTGTCCAACGACCAAAAATGTTGCGGTGTTTGGCTTGTGCCAAAATATCAACCGCAGGAGACGTAAACATTGCGCCACCTGCCCTATCAAAGTTGCCCGTGACGATGTTGAGACAATTAATCAACCATTGACACAAACCGCCGAATTTCTGCACCGACAAACCCATGCGACCATACGCGACTGCCGATTTTGCGGCTGCAAACTCTAATGCCAACGTCCTTATCGCTTCGGCTGTCATACCTGTTTGAGAGGCAACGGCTTCGGGTGTGAATGCGGCAACAGCGTTTTTCAACTCAACTAACCCCTCAGTAAAGTCGTGCAGCAAGTCCCCCTTCGGGGGATTTAGGGGGCAAATAACATTTAGCATGGCTAAAAGCAAAAAGACATCACTTGCAGGACGTATAAAATGGTGTTCCGTGCCTTGAACGGCTGTTTCTGTACGGCGCGGGTCAATGACAACGACTTTACCGCCACGTTTTTTGATGTCTTTCAAATAACCACCGACATCGGGTGCGGTCATCAACGACCCATTAGAAGCTAAAGGATTGCCGCCCATGATGAGCATGAAATCCGTTCGAGAAATATCGGGAATTGGTATCAAAAGTGGATGCCCGAACATTGCCCATGCTGCAAAATGACTCGGCAATTGGTCAAGAGAAGTCGCAGAAAAAAGGTTTTTTGTCTTTAAACCCTTGATAAAAGCCGTTGAATTCATCGTCGTACCCCAATTGTGGACAGAAGGGTTGCCGAGATACATACCGACGGCATCGTGACCCCATTGTGCTTGTATCCGTTGCACATTGCTGACCACATAATCCATCGCTTCGTCCCAACCGATGGTCTCCCACGTGCCGTCTGCTTTTTTACGTATCGGTTGTTTGAGGCGGTTGGGGTCTTCGTAAATGTCTTTGAGGGCATACGCCTTCGGACAAAGGTATCCTTTACTGAGGGGGTCATTTTTATCTCCTGCAATGTGTGTGATGTGGTTGTTTTCGACGGTGATTTCTAATCCGCAAATGGCTTCGCAGAGGTTACAGGCGCGGTAATGGATGGTTGATATCATTTTTATTGTTGTTTAGTTGCGTGTGGCGTGAAGTTACGAAGAGATTGGGGAAATCATTGAAGGGAAGGGAAAGTTTAAAAGCGGCTTAAATATAACACCCCTCAGTATTTTTTCATTTTTCTCACAAAAAAGTCTATTTTTGTTTAACTAAAAAGAAAGAACATGACTCTATTTCCCAATATCGTTTCCAATGCCGCTATTTTAGGCGGTAAACCTTGTATAAAAGGAACGCGCATCAGTGTTGAGTTGATTATGGAATGGCTTGGTACAGGTGGTGCCCTTGACATGATAGTTGCTAAACATCCTCTATTAACATCTGAATCCGTCATGGAAGCTATTCGTTATGCTGCACGTTTTGCCAAAAATGACATTATTATAGAAGTTCAAAACGCTGCATGAGTTTACACGACCCGCTATTCACATTCCTTTTATAATTGTAGGTGAAAACAATGGTAAGATAATAAAAATTAGGATTAGGTTGCTGTAATTTAGAAACTTGATGCACTTAATTATTGGCATTCAGAAAAGAACCTTTAACTACTTCAAACTTTGCGGTGTATGGGAAGTTGGGATTGAGTTTTGCTCTGTAGTAGTTTTTTTAATTCTACCCAAAAAAACAAAAGCCCGCACATCAGAACAGATGCACGGGCTTCTCATTATAAATCAATATCAATCACTTTTAAAAACCTATTCATTGCCTATTGTTGCTTCTCCATCTTTACCAACACTTCTGTCGTCTGACCACGTTTGATATTTGTCACATGCGTTTCTTTTTCAATAAAGCCTGTCTTTGTCGCTTTGAGCGTAACTGTTTTTATGCCACCCATTTTAATATCGAGTTTACCCAATTCATTGGTGGATATCGTCGTCGCCATTTCGAGGAGGGCAATGTCAACAGCTGAAAGCGGCTTATCGGTTTCGTCAACTGTCAAAATCACCAATTTAGTGGGCGAAGAGGTCGGCGTTTTACCAACACACATGGCATTGTATTCTTTCACAAAATTGGGATACTGGGCGTTCACACCGTCAATCGCATCGCGGAGCACGATGTCAATATACTCTTGCAATTCATCGAACATTTCGGTTTGATTACCTCTGAAAACGCGGGTTTTTTTGCGTTCGCTTTCCATAATGGGTTTCATGTTGTCATAGACTTTGATGTCTTGCGACAATTCTGTCCGAAAAGCTTCGTTCATACCTACTTTATCCAACAGGGCTGTATTTTTTGAGAGTAATGTCATTGCCGACGCAGTTAAATCCAAAAAATCCGCTTCGGAAGCCCGCACCATCATCGAAAGGCTGGTGTTACACGCCGCTTTGGCTTCTTTGTCTTTATCCTTGACGGCTTGCACCACGATTTTGTCGAATGCCTTGCGGATATTTTGGGCAATTTTGGTTTTCAAAGCCAATCTATCGGCTGCCGAAACGGTTTTCAAGGTTTTCTCATCGGCAATGGTGTCATCGAGTGCCTTAAAGTTTTCTTGGAACGTGGCGACCGCTTCTTTGAGGTCGGGCGTAGATGCCGTAATGTCGGGATACTGACTGAAAAAAGTATTCATCACCCGATAGGTATCGCGTTGCAAAATATGTTCTTGTCTCATTTTTTTATTTTTTAAGACATGGAGAAAAGTTGTTTTCAGTTTGACGTGTAGTGACTTTGTTTTTCTCATTTTTATATCATACTTATCTTTGTACTCATAAGTTTCATTTTTTGTTTATTTTATTTTTTAAAAAAATAATATTAACGCAAAGATGATGTAAGACTTAGTATTTACGGCAAACAAGGTTTTAAAATATAGGAGTATGAAACACCTGTAGTGCGTGGAGAAGCGGTGTATATCATTTTGAAACCGTAAACTTAATGTCTGCGACACTTTTAAAGTCTCGCAAACATTTAAGTACTATCCCTTTTGTCTATCTTTAAGGCTTAAAATTCATATTAAAATGACCAGCACGCAATCATTTCTTAATCATATTCGCACACTTATAGCAGAAAGTGACGTAAAAACTGCCTTAAACTTATTGCAGCGATTTCTTAAAGACAGTCCTAAGTTAGACGAGGCACTGATGCACGCGGCACGGTTTCAAGATGTGATGAAACACATCCATTCAGGAACAATTGATTTTGATACAGCGACAATCACTAAAAATCAAATCAACAAAAGCATTATTGAGTTATTGCGTGAAATAGAGGAGCAAAGTAAAACGCCTGCCCTTGAAGCCGAAATTAAAGAAGCCGTGTCCACGACTGAGGACATTTACGAATACCAAAAAATTAAAGATAAAATCCACATCAATCGCGGCGCAGGAACAGAAGAATTGTTACAAGACAAAAAGACAACGGATTTAGATGAAAAAATGTTGGATTACTTTTTTACTTTAGAGCGCGTCGTTCGTTCATTCGAGGATGACGATTTGAATTTAGCGCATCTATCCATTCAAAAGCGGCTTGTTCATTTGGGTTTAGCTGAAAATGGACATATTTTCAAAGGCACTTTTCTGTGTCTTGGTCAGCGCAACCAAATCCAAACCATCAGTCAAACCGCCACAGAATCTAAATTCATTGTCTTTAAAGGTACGAATCGAAGGCATATTTTTGCTTTGGAATCTCTAAATGGCAATATCATTCGGCAATATGAAAAAATGATGTTGCTTTTACGCCGATACATTCCGTTGGGACGTGACCGTGAAAAAAACGAAGACATTTACGAAATACCCATGCTCGCGTTACGAGAACTTGTGACCAACGCCTATATCCACCACGATTACAACCAGAATGTACAAAGCTACATTCAAGTCGAAATGTATGACGATAGAATCGAAATCAAAAGCCCGGGACACTTGCCGCCCAACGTGAATGTCTCGAAGATAGAAGCCACCGTTTTGGTCAACCCAACCATTGCGGCGGTTTTCCATTTGTATAAATTCATCGAAAGAGGCGGAACAGGGATTAATACGGCTCAAGCAGCCTTAGAAGAACACGGTTTACAACCTGCCATAATCGAAAACATCCACAGCCCTAAAATGGTGAAAGTGACGATTTATCGAACTCCCGCCCAAGACAACGCCGAAGAAGAAGCTTTTTGGCAAGAAGTATCTGCAAAAAATACTTTACTGATGTATAATCGTTATCTACGGAAATATCCGAATGGCAAGTATGTGAAAGAAGCGGATAAACGCCTTGATGATATTGAGAATCAATTATAATTTGAAATAAAACAACGCCGTGAAAACCATTCTCATCATCACCGCCAATGACGCTAAAGACAGGTTGCCTTTATTGGCGCGCGAGTGTAATACCATTCAGCAATCTCTCAATGAAGTTAAGCAAAAAAACTATGACGTAGTTTCCTTGTCTGAAGCTACAACGGCGGAAATCATCAACGCCTTAAACGTACCGAAGCGCACTGTAGAAATTCTGCACTACGCGGGTCATGCAGACAGTCAATCTTTGCGTCTTAATGATGTGGACGCTAATGCCCGCGCCTTTGCCGATAAATTAGGCGCGACGCACTGCTTAAAATTGGTTTTCATCAATGGATGTGCCTCCCGCGGTCAAGTTCTTGCATTCCATGAAGTCGGGATTCCTTTCGTTATTGCCACGTCTCGCTCTGTTGCAGACACCAAAGCTGCTTGGTTGGCAATACAGTTTTATAATTATTTGTGCAAAGGCAAGTCCGTGAGAAAAGCATTTGAACAAGTTAAGCTTGATGCGGATTTCGGACAACACCATATTCCTTTCGGTCAAAAAAGGGGTATTGGGCAGATTAATGATTTAGATACACCCGACTTGCTCTGGGATTTGTATGGACGAGACGGTGAAAAAACGGACGATTACTCTTTGCCTTTGGGTAGCGGTGCAATCCCACACGCCCTCACAAAACCCCCGTTCCTCTCCGAAATATTCCTCGGGCGAGAAGACGATTTGAAAGTCATTCGACAAAAACTGTTTGAGAGCGACAATATGCTCCTTTTGGTGAATGGGCAGGGAGGCGTGGGCAAAACCTCGATTGCCGCCAAATACTACGACATGCACCAAAACGACTACGCACACACCGCTTGGGTATTGAGTGAACGCAGCATTGCCAATGCTTTATTGTCTAATTTGGCGCATCCGTTGGGTTTGGTTTTTGAACAAAACGAGACGGAAGCCGAGCGACTCGACAAATTACTGAGGGGTATGGCGAATCTCGATAAACCTTGCCTTTTGGTGATTGATAATGCCAATGAAATAGCCGATTTGGAGCGCAACTATTTGCTGTTAAGGCGGTGCAGCAATTTTCATCTCTTGCTGACCAGCCGTATTACCCATTTTGAGCAAGCTGCTACACATGCTATTCAAGGATTACCCGAAGCGGAGGCATTGCAATTGTTTAAGCGGTATTATCCCAAATTGAAAGCGGCGGAAGAACCGATTTTTGCGCAAATACACAAAGCCGTGGGCGGCAATACTTTAGTGGTGGAGGTATTGGCTAAAAACTTGGCGTTGTTTCATGGTATTCGGCAACAGTATTCGTTGCACACAATGCTCACCGATTTGCAAACAAGGGGTTTGCTTGCCTTGACAAAAAGTGCGTCCGTCAAAACGGGCTATCAAGCCAAAGATGTCCTACGCAGTGAAACACCCGAAGCCATTATTGCTGCCATGTACGATTTGAGCGACCTTACAAGGGAACAAACGGCTTTATTGTCTGTTTTTGCTGTTTTGCCTGCTGAAAGTATTGAGTTTGAGTGGCTTGAAATGCTTTTACTCAGCACAACTCCCCCTTTGGGGGAGGGGGAGGCTTTAGAACAAAACGCCCTTGCCCTTGCCCAACGGGGTTGGATAGAATACGACGACACCATCACTGCCTTTAAATGTAACCCCGTTATTCAAGAAATTACCCGCAAAAAGAACCCGATACTGAGGGGGGATTGTGAAACGCTGATTCGTAGTTTGATTAAAAAATTAGACCGTGATACTATTCATTTAGACAATTATGAACAAGCGGCTATGGCTGCTCGCTATGGTGAAAGTGTTATAAATGCTTTAACAACACCTGATTGGAACATTAATGTCCTTTGCGACGGTATGGGTTACTATTATCAACAAGTAGGTAATTTGAGTAAGGCTTTGTTCATTTATGAAATACAGCGGAAACTGGTAGAAAAACTCATTACCTTAGAACTCGAAAATGCCGATTTGAAAAACAGTTTAGGAACTACTTTAAGTTGGCTCGGCTCAATCCACGCGGCACTGGGCAATTTGGACAAGGCTTTGCAATTTTACGAAGATGATGCTGAATTAACAAAACAACTCTATGAGAGCTACCCCAATAATGTAGAATTTAAAAACGGCTTGGCGATTTCGTATTCAAAACTGGGGGAGACCCACTCGGCACTGGGCAATTTGGACAAGGCTTTGCATTTTTACGAAGATGAGACCCAATTATTTGAACAACTCTATGAGAGCTACCCCAATAATGTAGAATTTAAAAATGGCTTGGCGATTTCGTATTCAAAACTTGGGGAGACCCACGCAGCACTGGGCAATTTGGACAAGGCTTTGCAATTTTACGAAGAACGTTCCGTATTAGGCAAACAACTCTACGATAGCTACCCCAATAATGTGTCCTTTAAAAACGGCTTGGCGATTTCGTATGAAAAACTTGGGGAGACCCACACGGCACTGGGCAATTTGGACAAGGCTTTGCAATTTTACGAAGAACGTTCCGCATTAGGCAAACAACTCTATGAGAGCTACCCCAATAATGTGTCTTTTAAAAACGGCTTGGCGATTTCGTACTCAAAACTCGGCTCATTTTATCACTATAAAAAGCCAGACTTAACCAAAGCCCGCTATTATTATGAAGCCTGTAAAAAGTTGTGGTCAGAATTAGCGACTACGTTTCCAACTTATGTAGAGTTTAAAAATAATTTGGCATGGGTAGAGGGTCGGTTGAAGGATTTATAGCACCCCCTCAGTATTTGATACTATATTTCAACGAGCATTAAGCCACCGCATATCCCGCATATTGCCGTGCAGCTTGTGGTAAAAAACTCAATAATATATCAGATTTTGGAACGTCATGCTCCATTAATACATCCACTAATTCTATTTCAGTATGGTTTTCAAAAATGCAAATGATACCGTCTTCTCGCAGGTGAAAGTGCATTAAAATACGGCAATGATAGGAGCTTTTGCCTTCCCACCCTGCACCAAGTAGTTGATAGTGGCGGTTTTGTTTGTCCAAAACGAGGTAAAAACCATCTTCATTGCGTTTGTTGGTGTTAAGCAAATCAATGATGATTTTTTCGTATTTTCGTATTTTTCTATTTATTTTTTCCATAAGACAATCGTTTCAGTAAGGGTCGTGCGTGATAGTCCAACCGTCTTTTATAAGCGCATTCCGCACAATTTCATGATACAGGTCTTTTGCCATTAAAGTGATTTTAAAAGCAAAGTTAAATAACTTAGTGAGGATTTCAAATAAAAAAATGGGACAAATTTGAGATGGGTAGAGAGAGGAACGGTTATTTGTAGTGCTTTTTATTTGAATTAGGATTGTAGGATTTTAAGAATTTGTAGCACCCCCTCAGTAAAACCAACCCGTCATTGCGAGCGGAGCGAAGCAATCTGTTTAATTTCAGCAGAGTATTATTGTTTCGTTCAACTGCCTGATTAAAGAGTCTGCGAACAGCCAAACAGATTGCTTCGCTTCACTGCGTTGCGCTCGCAATGACGGATGGGCTTTTACGAGCGGTTGGTGCATTAGTTGGTGGTGCGAAGTAATTTAAGAAAGAGGGTTCATCGTTGAATTAATCAGATTGCCTCGCTTCACTGCGTTGCGCTCGCAATGACGGATGGGCTTTTACGAGCGGTTGGTGCATTAGCTGGTGGTGCGAAGTAATTTAAGAAAGAGGGTTCATCGTTGAATTAATCAGATTGCTTCGCTTCACTGCGTTGCGCTCGCAATGGCGGGTATTTTTTACTGAGGGGGTGGTGCACGCGGGTTAACTGCACTGATAAAGTGGATAAAAATAAATATTTTTGCAGTTACACCAACAATGCACAATGACTTGTATTTTTGTCAAAACAAAATCTTTTACTGTAAACAATACAACTGATGAGAACTTTTTTTACGTACATGTTGACCAATAAAAACAAGACTGT
>JAYTUQ010000491.1:0-13023 GCA_043744455.1 Saprospiraceae bacterium
TTATGAATCCGAAGAAAAACTCAAAGAAGCCGTCGAAACTATCATTAAAAAATTCGATTCAAAATACACGATTACTTTCTATTGAATACTTAATAAACTTTGATGTAAAATACCCATTCGAGAAACGATACTTTTTCTGCGTTCTGTCTCCAATGACTGTAATATCCATTTTTCCTTCTACATGTAGTGAATCCAATACTGTGACTTCAAAGAAGTTGGTCTTAGCTGATACATCAATTTTAAAAGATTCAATAATAGCATCGTGGTCTAACCTTGAATAACCACCTCTAACTTGATTTTCAGATACCGATTGCGAATAGGGTAGGATTTCGTATATGCCAGTTCTATATTTTATTTTAGTGACACCAATTCTCTCTTGAAATAAAGTATCTCCATAACTAATAGCCACCGTTGCTGCTTGAATGCTAAAAGTTGTATCTTTTCCTCTTTGAGCATCCATACTTGCCATCCATTGAGTGCCATTTTTAAGGGCAGTCATAGTACCATAATACATGTTACCTGGGTTAAATATTTCGACAACTTCTTTTGGTTCTTTATGACAACTCAATAAGAAATTAAAAAAAAGTATTAAACACAAGTAATAAATTATTTTTGAATCAAATGAATTTATAGATGTCATAATTTGATTATTTTAATGGTTTTAAATTGGTTTTCTGTTTGGATTTTACATAAATAAAAGCCATGATGGTGCAACCGTTCGGATATTTTTATAAAGATTTTTAATTGAAAATACTTATATTAGAAAACAAGTGGGAAGAAAAAAGACTTGAAAACGCAATTTTTGAAATATTTAGACCTAACGAGTAGCGAAGTTAAACGTTGTCTTCATTATTAAAAATTTAAAAGTAAGAAAATTGGTTTTAACTAAATAACAAAATAAAGAAATAGATACAATGTTAATTGAAAGTTGACTCCCTCAGTAAAAGGTCGGCTTTTGTTTTTATAAGACATTTGAAAAAGCATCCCTCAGTATTTTCCATAATTTCTCACTAACTTTGCCCCATCATTTCATATTCATATAAAAACATAAAAATTATGGAAAATATAAAATTCGATTCCCGTTTTGTAGCCGTGACCGTTCTCATACTCGTTGCCGCACTCAGTCGTCTTCTTCCCCACCCGCCCAATGCAACCGCTATGGGTGCAATGGCTCTTTTCGGCGGTGCCTATTTCAACAATCGTTGGGTTTCGCTTTTTGTGCCTTTGGCAACGCTGTTTGTTAGCGATTTGATTTTGAACAATGTCGTTTATGCGGCTTTCAATAACGGTCAATTTGTCTGGTTTTATGGTGGTGCGGCTTGGGTTTATGGCAGTTTTGCGGCAGCCATTGTTTTATCATGGTTTTTATTGAAAAGAATAGATGCTAAAAACGTCTTCATCGCCAGCATTGCAGGTTCTGTTTTGTTCTTTGCGGTCACCAATTTTGCAGCTTGGCAAAGCCCATTTATGCCTTATCCAAAGGATTTATCGGGTTTAGCGATGTCTTACACAGCCGCTTTGCCGTTTTTTGTTAATTCATTGGCAGGTGATTTATTCTTCTGCGCTGCTTTATTTGGTGGCTTTGAGTGGGCGCAACGTCGGTTTCCCGTTTTGGCAAGAGCTTAATGTTTTATAAAAACAAACTAAAAGCCAACCCTTTTACTGAGGAGTTGGCTTTTTTCATTGAATTTCTTTATTTTTATACTAAACCCTTTATATTTGTCATAACTTTTTGTCATAAAATAATTTAATAATGAACGTATTAGAAATAAAAGGCAGTTTACATGATATTATTTCAAAAGTAGATGATAAAAATTTACTCTTGCGAATATTCGAGGCATTTCAAGAAGTTGTCATATTTCAAGACAATGATATTGAATTAACTCCTGCTCAACAAGCTCAATTAGAGAAAGCTATTGAACAAAGCTATGACGAACCGACCCTTATTGATCATGAAGATGCTATGAAAATTCACGCAAGATGGTTAAAAAGGTAAAATGGAACAACCTCGCTACTTCAAGCCTAAGCCTTATTGCTGAATATTTAGAAAGTGAAGCTTCTTATGAAGCGGCGGTTCGTTTTGTCAATATTGTCTATGATAAAATTGACGTATTAAAAAAATATCCTGAAATGGGACGGAGTGCTCCCCGCACAAAGACGATTCGGTTTATTAAAATTGATAAAAATCGAAGAATGTATTATCGAAAACATGGTACAACGTTATATATAGTTTGGTTTTTTGATACGCGACAAGACCCTTCTAAAAATCCTTACTAAAACTTTTTTGAAATCATGTCAAAATGTTATATAAACGATACCTACTTTTCATAGCCATCTTGATTTTCTCCCGTTTTACTGACGAAGACCGTTCGCTTATTGAACAAAATTACAATACACTGACGCCTTCTCTACGCACCGAGCCGCTCAAAATGCTGCCTTTGCTTGAACTATTATTAAAAAAAGCCGAAAAAACGCTCGATAGCCGCGACACTTTGCTTGCCAATATTCAATTCAGCCTTGCAAAAGTATATTGCGATAAAAATATCAACCTCGCACAAGGCATCCGCCTCTACCAAAAAGCACTCGATATACGGCGCGAAAAATTGCCGTTTGGTAATGCCAAAATTGGCGTAACTGCTGGTAATCTTGCCCTCGCATCGCGCCAAATCGGTCTTTTTGAACAAGCGCGTGCTTATGCGCAATTGGCGATTGAAGCCAAACAAGCAGCGACTAAAATTGACACTTCTTCGCTCCTAAAATCGTACAATGAACTCGCTGTCAACAACCGAATGTTGGGCAGCTATGCCGATGCATTAGCCGCCGCAGATAAGGTTTTAGAGCTCGCTATTGCCGTTAAAGACTCGCTCTTTATAGCAAATAGCCGTATTACAGCAGGTTCTGCCCATTATTCAACCCAAAATTATGAAGAAGCGTCAAAGGAATATCAGATGGCTTTGACATTTTACAACGTCCTTTTAAAAAATAATCAAACCACCACCACGCCCCTATTTCCAGTTCAAAAAGAACGAGCTGCCACGTTAAACAATCTTGGCGTAACGTTTCGACAACTCAAAAAATACACGCAATCGTTGACGTTTCTAAACCAATCACTTGAAACATATCAATCGCTTTTGTTGTCCACTAAGGACTCTACGCTAATTATTTTTATCGGAAACGTCCTTTTTGAACGTGCACAAACACATGACGACAAAGGCGAAAAATCAAACGCAATTGCTGATTTTCAAGCTGCTATCGCCACTTTTGGACATTCAAATAATCCGTTGGCGATTGAATGTTATACACGTTATGGCAATTTTTTTAAGAAAAATGGGCAATTAGAATCTGCTTTGGCAACCTATAATCAAGGCTTGACGGCAGCTTTTCCAACATACTCTGCGAATAATTCGCCTATAAATCCACTTTTAAACGGTATTGCTTTTCCTGAATTATTAGACCTTTTTGCTGCAAAATCCTTTGTTTTGAAAGAAAAAAACGACTTAGAAGGGGCTTTTTCAACTTTTGAAAAATGCGATACAATCATTCAGTCATTATTAGAAAAATATCAAACCGACCAATCCAAATATTTCCTTTCAGATAAAGCATTGCCGATTTATGAAAATGCCATAACCTTAGCGTTTCATTTTTTTGAAAAAAACAAGACCCCTCAGTATGTAGAAGCTGCTATCAATTTTGCTGAAAAAAATAAAGCCCTCGTTTTGCTTGAAAACTTAAAAGATACCCGTGCAAAAAGTTTTGGAGGCGTGCCGCAGAACCTACTTGACGAGGAACGCAACGGACGTGCCGAAGTAGCCTACCTCGAAAAACAATTGTATGAAGCCGATTCTGATTCACTAAAAGTCAAAACCCGAGGTCAACTTTTCAATGCAAAAGAACAACTCCGCCGCTTCAATGAGCACCTTGAAACACAATTTCCTAAGTATTTTGATTTAAAAATAGCGAAAACTACCCCCCTCAGTATTTCGGGGATTCAAAAGAGCCTCGATGTTCAAACCCTTGCTGTTTCTTATTTTGTTGGCGATTCAACTCTTTTTTCTTTTGCTTTTTCAAAAACAGATTGTCAAATTTTTGCTCAAAAACAGACACCTAACGATGCTCAAAATTTTAAAACATTAAGAAAATCATTGAGCGATGAAAAATTTATCAGTGACTCGACGATGCTTGCAGAACAGACTTTTTGCTCATTGAGTCATACTTTTTTTAAGGATTTAATAGAAAAACCACTTGCTGCCCTCAATACAAACGGTACATTGACACGTCTACGCATCGTACCCGACGGCTACTTAGGATACTTGCCTTTTGAATTACTTTTGACAAAACCCGCGACAAAATGGAAAGGACAAGATGTCCCTTATTTGCTCCGACAATATGCCGTGAGTTATGCTTATTCGCTGCGTTTGGTTGATAATGTGGAGAGGTCTGTTTCACTACAAAATTTTGGCGGCTTTGGCATTGAATACAATGACGAAACCATTAAAAGTCTTTCAAATGCCGATTCTACTTCAAAAAACGAAGAAAATAACACACGTTCAGACGTTTTAAGCCGTTTGGCTTTTGCCGATGATGAAGTTAAAAACATACAATCTTTGCTCGGAGATGGGCAAATTTGGCTGAATGGTGGAGCAACAAAATTAGCATTTATGCGCCATGCACCCAATTGTGGCATTCTACATTTGGCGATGCACGGGGCGATTGATGAACAAAATCCACTCAATTCTGGTCTTATTTTTTCAAAAGCAGACTCTTCAAATGACCATTTTCTTAGCGGATATGACTTGTTTGCGATGCAATTCAAAACAGGTTTAGCCGTCCTCAGTGCTTGCAACACAGGCAACGGCGAACTACGACGAAGCGAAGGTGTCATGAGCCTCGCACGCGCATTTGCTTATGCAGGTTGCCCTTCAACGGTGATGAGTTTGTGGTCAATTCCAGATGAGAGTACCTCAAAAGTGATGTTGGCATTTTACAAAAACCTAAAAAATGGTGAGCCAAAAGACATCGCTTTGCAAAAAGCCAAACTCGAATATCTCGAAAATTGCCCCCCTCAGTATTCTATCCCAAATGAATGGGGCGCAACGGTTTTGATTGGCAATGTCTCGCCTATAGATTTCCTGACGTGGTGGGAAAAACCTTGGGTTTGGGGTTTGGCGGCTTTGGGTTTAACAGTTGCTATTCTTTTATTTTCTAGGAAAAAACGATGAAATAATGCTGTTTAGAACAAAAAAATAAAGCCGTACTGATTTAGTACGGCTTTATTTTTTATCAAAACTTAATTTTAATTTTCTTGCCCACCATCTTTCTCAAATTTATCAATAATTGATTGAACAAATTCAATAGAGTAATCTTCCAAAAAATCTGCAATCTCAATTGCAGACCAACCCTTTTTACGATAGATACTGAGAACAGTGCGTTCTCTTTCTTCTTGAAGAGCTTCTTGGCGACCTTCGTTCTTAAGTTTTGCGAGAAAACGTTCTGTTGCGACCATGATTTCTTCTTGATTTAATGATTTGCTTTCTATTTCATTTAGCTGTCGGCGGATTTCTTCATCCGTTATACCACTTAGATGGTTGTTTTGTTTGTCAAATAGTGATGTTTAACCTTAATATCTTAAAAACTGTTTTAAAACGTCTTATTCATTTTCATCTCTTTTTTCTAAAAGATTCAAAAAATTAGACGATGAAAGAACTTTCAGTTTTTTTTCTTCTTCAAAAGCTTTCAAAGCACGACCTGCTGCCTTTCCTGCCGTTTGTGCAGCATCATGGTTTTCATTAAAGCCCTGTACATCGTCAATTTCTGCGATTTGGCGTGTGGCATCTTCACCAAGCATAGTAAAAATGAGTTCAAAATTGGTCATGTGGTCGCGTAAATTTTCTTTTTCTAAGCCTTTGAATTTAGCGTGTTCACTCGGTATTAAACCAAAGGTCGCTTTGGCAATTTCGGCTGTCAAAATGGAATATTCTTGACCTTCTTTTACGCCTCTTTTTTTCCATTCATCGGTTAATTCTTTTCTAATCGCAATGGATTTCAACCGCCGTTCTATCCATTCATCCGTATAACCTTTGGCTTTATAAAGTTCTTTCAGACGGTCAAACCCAAGTTCTGGATTTTCTGTATCCTCAATCGCTTGTTTACCAACTTGTGCAAGCCACAACTTCAAGGGTTCTGCTTTTGGAGAAGGTACAGACATCACGATTCTCAATATGCCCTCAGTATTAGAGCAATCTGAGGGGTAATTTTTACCGTCTTGACCTTTCATTTTCACCTTTTCACAAATTGTGAATAACTGCGGTTCACGCTTTTTAAGCATACCCCAATAAGTTGACGGCTTAGAACTATCTGTTAAAACCTCAATGACATCTATTACTGAAAAATACCATTGTTCATTATGCCAAACTTTGCGAATTTTAGATTCGCTAAAAGAAATTATAGTGTTATTTTCCATTTGTATTCTTTTTGAATTTTAAAAAACAACCATTTATGGCACGAATTTAACCACTTTGCGTACAATAACGTCATTTCCTACCTTAATTTGAACAAAATACACCCCATTTTCGCCTGTTATACTGAGGGGGTATTCATTCAGTCCAACAAAACTATTAACTGTTTGAGTAGAAATAATTTGCCCCAATGTATTCAAAACAGATAGGCTAACCTTTGCATTTTTTGTTAAATAAAAATTCACTAAAACGTTGTCTGCTGTCGGATTTGGGTACACGTTTACACTTTTTAGGTTTTCAAATACCCCCTCAGTATTGACCAGTCCAGCACACGGAAAAGTGACTGTTGCCAGCAAATTTGAGGCATTGACACCATTCAAAATGCCCGAACGCCTGTCTTTTTGCAACAAAAACGCCCGATAACTCGATCCCATCAAAATAGCACATTTTGTCTTTTGCCAATTTGAACCCGCCAAACGGCTTAACAGCAAGGCGGCAATGGCTGTTGTCTGCGGTGCTGCATACGACGTACCACTGTGTCTTGCCCACTGATTGTTGAGCCATGTGGAAACGATGTCTTTGCCAACGGTGAAAACGTCAACATTGCGTTTGCCAAAATTTGAGAACCATGCCACGCTGTCCGTACAGGCTGTTGCGCCCGTAACTATCATATTTTCGCATTGAAATGAAGGGGACCCGTACCAATTTATGTCCACATTTTTGGATTTATTGCCTGCAGCAACACTGACGAGTAGCCCATAATTTTGCGCTGTATTAATGGCTGCGGCAAAAGGTTGCATAGTATCCATCAATTCGTCGCTGCTAATAAAGCTGCAATTCACCACTTCTACTTTCTGTTTTACAGCCCAATCCAGAGCACGAATGAAGTTGTATTCGTAGCCTCGATTTTTACTATCTAAAACTTTTAAGACATAAAACTTAATCGCATCACCACTATTGCGCTTCAAAATATGCCTAACCACACCCGCAACAAACGTCCCATGCCCCGTACTGTCCTTCGGAACGCCTTGATTATTGACAAAATCATAGCCGATTTGGTCATCTTTATAGCCATTTCCGTCATTGTCCACCCCGTCAATCGGTTCTCCCGCGCGATAAGCGACAAAGGCTTTGAGCGAATCATGGCGAATAATTATCGTATTGGTCGCATCAACTCCCTCAATGTCAATGCCTGAGTCCATAATAGCCATGCGCAAAACACGGCTTCCCGAACGGCAAGTCACGATACTATCCGTTACAGAAGTCGCGCAACCCGTGCTACTAAAAAGAGGGACGGGTTCAAATCGCTGCGAAGAGTCCCTTTCGGGAATAATATAGACCTCATTGAGCGAGACACCTTCCGATTGACCGCTATTGCAAATGACGCCCACCGCTTCTGAACCGCCGCCACCGCTTGTAATCGCTGCCGAAACCACTGTGCCACCACCTAATTTGGGTATCGTTATCGTGGCACCGACTGTTGCAGAACACCGCCAAAGTAAGGCGCGAGAAGGGAAAGTCGAATCTAATTGAACAGCATTCAGAGCCGTTTTGATGCTCGTAATGTCCGCCCAAGTTGCGGTTGGTTTAAAAATAATAACAACTTGGAAATTGATGGTTTGCGTTTTAGCGACGCCTAAAACAAAGAGAAAAGCGATGGAAAAAAGTATTTTTTTCATATTCTTTCGGTTTATGAGCAACCAATTCGTGGCTCAAAATAAAGTATTAAACTTAATAAAAGCACCATTGCGCATGAACATCCGACGACCTAAGTTATTCTCATCACCACCGATTTTGACCAAAACGTTGTGGTCATAAAACCAATCGGATTTTAAGTTGATGCTGATGTTTTTAAAAACCACCAAATCTATCGAATTATACCACTCAAAGGAGATATTTTGCGGATTTTTCAAGTAGTTTGAATACAAATCTACAACACTCATCACGATTAGTCTGTCTTTAAAAAACTTCTTTGTCATTTCACCCCGTAGTTCTGCACCGAACTGAAGGTCTGAATTTTCAAACTGCCCATCGCCATTGTTCGGGTTGCCGAGCAAACCGACCCCCTCAGTATTGTCACCTGTTTGGGCAGCTAAAAAGTCGTTGGCGACGATATTAGCTTTTGACGCTAATACTGAAAAAAGCACTTTGACATGGCTGTTTGGGCGGTACAAAAGCCCTGGGAGTAGTTTCAAAGTTGCAGGCGAAAACGGTTCAGAAGTCAAAGGGTATTTCCCGCCATAGCTGTCCAAATAGCCGTTTCCGTAAGTAAAAAAGCATTGTGTACGCAAATCAACCATACCTGCGAGATAAATTTTGCCGATTAATTTACGTCCAATCAATGAATTGACTTGAAAGACATCAGCTGTTTTGCTAAAAGGTTGCGACCTATCCCCTACCCTTTGGGCAGCCAGTTGAATGTTAAAACGATTGTCCCAAATCACTTTTTTGCCTGTATAATTGACAAAAAGGTTCAATAAGCCGCCAAAAGCAACATTGCTCTGTCCTTCATTCGGACGTGGATTGATGAGCGATAGGCTTGAAAAATCTAAGCCAACGCCGACACCAATGTCTAAACCTAATGTTGAGTCTTGACGGATATTGTCAAAAACAGCTTGCGTTTCAACGATTTTTTGTGCCTGTATTTGCCCAAAAATGATTAAAATACTGAGGGGTATCAAAAAGAATTTAGAGTGATATTGCGCTTTCATTTTCATAAAATTTTAAAGTTCACGGATTGGATTAAATTATTGACTATCAATTTTTTAGATGCAGATTTACTAAATTTTAGAAATTTAGTAATCTCGATTCCTATTTAAAAGTGATAAAAAAATCGGTCGCAGCAAGCTTTCACTACGACCGACATATGCAGGGATAAGAGGTTTTGACCTCAATTATTGTTTTATTTTAAAAAGTTATTGTCAGGGTTGAGCCATTATCTTGAACATTGTAAATGCCTTTTCTGATAATCAGAGGCTGGTATTGTCGTCTGCCCGTTGCTTGTCCAGATGCTGCATCTCTTGGAGAAACAACATTTTCAGCCACTTGATAGTCTTCTTCTACTGAAAATTTGTTGTTGGCGAAGTATTTAGCCATTGCTTCGCGGGTCATAGAATTTTTGTTGAGCGTCATTACGAGTTTGCCATCTTTCATTTCGGCAACGCCCGAAGCACCATTTTCCATAGGTTTGGTCATCAACTCCGCAGAGATAACGATGCTGCATACGCCTGTGCCTGAACAGCCTTGACTTCTGCGACCAAAGTTGATGGTAATGGTAATTTTGAACTTATTCGCTGAAATGGTAGACATTGTAGAACCGTAAGTGTTAGCATTTACACTGTTGTTTGAAAAAATGGCGATGAACGCGATGGCGACGATGATGATAGAATTTTTCATTTTTAAAATTGTTTAATGTTCAAGAAAATGTGATTATTGAAAATTGTGATTAAAATTCATGTACTAATTTGTTGTGTCGGAACTGTCTTTCTTTCGGTTGTTGTCAGTATAATCTCAAAAGATTTTCCGCGTGACATTTTTTTTGAAATTTATTTTGGAGTTAGTTTTCATTTATTTTTGAGGCTGTTTTGTGGTTGTTATGGGTATAATCCGAAAAAGTTTTCGACGTGACATCTTTTTGATTTTTTTTTACAAGAAATATGGTGCTGAAGCTCCATCAAGCGTAACGCATGACTGAGGGGGCATAAAATCATCAAAAACGGATAGAAAAAGAAAACCTTAAATGTCCTTATATTCCTTACATATCTTATATGATTCAAAACAGACTGATATTTTAAATCATATAAGGTATGTAAGGAATATAAGGACATTTAAGGTTTATGTTTTTAAATTTCTATGCAGCCGTTGTTACAACATTTTTCTCTGTCTGAAAACCCCAAGCGGTGATATTCCAAACAATTAAAATGGCAGCAAAAAACCATAATTTCATAAAAACGGCGATACCAACGTGCATACCAACGGTTGCGAAAAGCCAAAACCGACGTGTCTTTTTAGTAAAAATAAAAAAGGGGTAAAAAAATTCGAGGATGAGGACTGAGATGCCCAAAGCGGTCAGCAGTGCAGGATAATTTGAGAGAAAAGACACGTCAAACATCCGAAAATCGAGTGCCATAACGGAACGCCAAATTGCTTCGCCGTTCCACCAAGTTGTGCCGAGTGACTTTGAAAATCCTGCAAAAACATAGACTAAACACAAATGAATCTGTAAAACGAGCGTATAAATCCTAAAAACGGGTATTTGTGAACGAAACAAACGGCTGTCAATTGATAAGGTGCGGCTGACGGGAAAAAGCAAACAGTAGAACAAAGAATTGGCAATAAACCAATCGCCTCCATAGTTGTAGGCGATGCCTGAACCCAAAAACAGGAGTTGCAAAAACAAGCCCAATGCTGCCGCAAAACGGGTTAAAAATCCTAAAAGCAAACACACCAGAACGCCGATGTATGTCCAATAAACGCCATTCAAAAAAGCGATTTCTTGCGCATCGGCAATACCCAACCAGTGCATCAAGTAGCTCAAACGCAATTGGTAATCTGGCAGTGAAATATCAATCAAATCGCCTTGAATATAACCAAATTTGCCGTACAAATCGAGTAAATCTGCTCTAAGCGACAGCATCAAACTCAAGGCAACCAATGCCGTTCCGATGCGGAAAAAAGCCCAATGCCGTGCATTTGTTTCGCTGAAAAAAGCGGTGTCGAGGCGACCAAAATAGTGATTAAGGTCTATATTTTTCAAATTCGTAGAGCGCGTGTTGCTCAAAAAATTGCTTGTTGCCATCTCTGAAAGCTTTTGGTGGTGGAAGAATATAATAAGCTGTAACTATGCGTAAAGTATTGGTTTCAGGGAATTTCTCAAATGTACGCGCCGCAACTGAGCGCATCATCAAATCCTTTAAAGTATCGTTCTTGATGTCTCGAATGAAGTTTGAAGCCGCCGTCAACCGATTGTAACCCTCTTGTGTGTTGAAAGCCAATGTGTTAACTGCTTGACCGCCGTTTGCATCTGTCCGTTCGACGACAATTTGATATGGAAAAGGCGGGTCGGGCGAAAAAAACGAGTACCCCGTAATGCCGGTATAAGTATCATAAAAACCAATTGTTGACTGTATAGACTGAGGGATACATTGCGATATTTTTTCAGCCGCATCTAAGAGTTTGACAGAGTGAGACGGTAAGCCATTTTTGGCTGCCTCGAAAGCGTTTAGGGCGATGATATTGGTCAAAAAGATGCTTGTCAGATGAAAAGCGCAGCCCAAAAGCACTGCTAAACGCAATAGTTTAGTTCGTTTTTTCATTGCCGTTTATTTTAATTTTTTGGAATATTGAGGGAGAGAACAATCGCACAGTCGGGCAGTAGGTTTCAATAATGCACATAAAATATTGGTTACTAAATGATTATAAATGTTATTTGTGCCTTATGACCCACTACCCACTGATGACTGTGTTTTGCTTACATGAGCTTCTACTGTCTTTGCGTATTAGCGTGTGTACTTTGTCATGATTTCATTGACTTTGCTCGTTACATCTCTACCAACGACAGCAGATGGATTATGCACGACAAGCGTTTCGCTGATAACGTTTTTCCACATTTTGGTATGGAAAATAACAGTACCCTTTCGCGCGGCAGCTTCCGAAGTTGTTTTATTGGTCATCGCTACATTCAGTAGGCTCGCTTGACCATAAGTTGTGGCTGTTCTGCCTTCGTTCACTTCAAGCAATTTGAAGGATGTTTGGTAAGGTCTGAGCAAATTCAACAAAGCCGTTTTGTCTTCTGATGTCATTTGAACACCGTCAAGAACCCAAGAACCGTCTTGTTTTTGAGTCGCTTTTTGAGCGAATATAGCGTTCGTCGCTAAGATAAATAGGGCGAAAAAAAGAATCTTTTTCATTTTAATTTGTTTTAAAAAGTTCAAGAAATTGTGATTAAATTACATTTTTACTGAGGGGGTATTTTTTTTGATTATAATTTGTTGTTCGGAACTGTCATCGTTTGTATAATCTAAAAGGTGTTATTGCGTGACATTTTTTTTAAAATTTATTTTTTTCGATTTTTGAGATGCCCTCTTTTGGTGCTTCGATGATATAAGCGAATAGTTGAGTGAACGTGACAATGTGTTTATTATGGCTTTTATGCTTATTCCCAAAAACTTCAATTAATTTTGAGGATTGTTAAAAGTTAAAAAAAAGTTAACGCAACGTGTCACGCCGAACACCGTTTTAGATTATAAAAATAGAAACACAATATGACCGATAATCCGATACAAAATTTTGGGCTGAAAGCAGCTGAATTTGCTCAACTGAGAGGGGAATTACTGAGGGGGGATGAATCACTGTTTGAACATGTTTTTGTCAAACATTTTGACGATTGCCGCGTCTATCTCATCAGAAATTGTGCGGCACAGGCAGACGATGCTTACGATATAACGGTCGAAACCATTATCGCTTTTCGCAAAAGATTGCTTGAAAACAAGGTCGAATACGGCAATTTGCGGTTTTATTTTACCAAAATGGCAAAAGACAGCTATTTGAAATGGTTAGAAAAAAACAA
>JAYTUQ010000492.1:0-3292 GCA_043744455.1 Saprospiraceae bacterium
ACTGTACTTTTCAGTCACATAACGCAGCGTGTTGAGCGTCCTTTTTTTATTCCAATAAATTTCAAGCGCATTTTCCAAGAGTTCAATTTGGTGCAATTCAGCTCTTGACAAATAATTACTTTCAATGATTTGATATGGCGGATTTGGGTCATACACGAAGCCGTGTTGCTCCGCTTTGTGGCGCACAGGTGTGCCTTTCAAAAACTTCAAAAAGCCCAATTGCAATTCGGGCGGATAGAGCTTAAAGACCTCTTCAAAACTGTATTTTATGTCGTCCCAATAGTCTAAAGCCATGCCCACAATGAGGTCTAAGTGCATCTCCACATAGCCTTCTAATTGACGAATAATGCTTTTCGTTTTTTCAAAACTTTGCTTGCGACTGACCTCTAAATTGGCTTTTTGATTAACAGTTTGGATGCCAATTTCAAAACGGAATAGCCCTTTTGGTACGCGTTCTTGAATAAAACGAATGATTTCGGGGTGTAAAATATCAGCCGTTATTTCAAATTGGAAAACATTATCGGGGCGGTGATTTTCAAGAATAAAAGTGAATATATCTATCGTAAAATCCCTTTTGATGTTAAAAGTTCTATCCAAAAACTTAATCACCCGTCCGTTTTGCATTAAAAACAAAAGAATCGCTTTGATGTCTTTATTGGGCAAATAACGCACCTTATTGTCCAAACTTGCTAAGCAAAATTCACATTTGTAAGGACAGCCGCGTGAGGTTTCGATGTAGGCAACTTTGTTAAATAAAGACGCTTTATCATCGCTTTGATAAGGCATCACATCGCTGTAATTCTGCAAGTCAAAAGTGACTGCATTGGCATGAAAAAAGACCTCTTTGCCTTGTTTTCTAACCAAATTGGAGACCTTTTCGACATTTGGGTAAGATTCTAAAAACTCATGGAAGGGTATTTCTCCTTCACCTGTAATGATGTAATCAATAGCATCAATGGCAATGACATCTTGCCAATCGTAGCTCACTTCAGGACCACCCAACAGGATTTTTACTGAGGGGTTAAGGGCTTTGATTTTTTTAGCAACGGCTATCGTTTGCGTAATATTCCAGATATAACAACTAAACGCCACGACCTCAAAGTCTTTACAAAAGTCCGCCACATCGTCTTGCGGTTCTTTAATTGTAAATTCCTTCCACGCAAGTCCCTCACGGTCTTTGTTCAGTTCGTATAATAACCTAATCGCTAAATTGATATGAATATATTTAGCATTAAGGGTTGTCAATAAAACACGCATTTTTATAATATTTAATATTTCTTACCACTCGCCCACAATAGACTCAACCCTAACACCAACATTGCTGCCCCTGCAAACAAATTGAGGTTAAACCCAAATGTTTTATCTGTCGTTGAGAATAAAGGCATCATGACGAGTACAGTCCCAACTATGGTGAAAAAAAGTCCAATAATATAACGAAGGTCATTCAATTTTTCCATTGCACTAAATGTTTAGTATTTTTAATTTTAAGCTGTAACAGATTCGTTGCTTGTTAAGCGATTTTTCTCAATCAATTTTGCCAAATCGTCTTGCTCTTCTATGACACCTTGCATGTATAGTTGATAAGAATAACCTGCTAAATTGGCTTTTGAAAAAACGGTATTTAGCGGTCTAAAAGGCAATTTTACTTCCGAATTATAAACAGTATTGATATAGCGAAAATGTTTATCGGTTGATAAATCTTTAAAACCTAATTTTTTCAAGGCTTCTGCAATTTCGCTATAAGTAGCTGTCATTTCTTTATAAACATGTAAGTATCGCATAATCATTGACTTTTAAGTTGACGAATAAATGGCATGGCATCACGGTTAAAAACACTTTCAGGAGATATATAAACCCGAATAAATTTACGTTTTTTCAAGAATTTCATGCCTGTTTCTTTAAAATAGGATTGTAAATCCAAATAATAAGCAATTTCTGTTTGAGCATTATACAAGATAAAAAGCATTAAATTAGAATCTAATAACCATGTTTCTAAGTCTCTTTCAGATAAGTCATAAATAAAAGCGTTTTTTTTATCTAAAAATTGAACAGAGTCAGTTGATTTAAGCTGAAAATTTATCAACCCGCTTTCGAGTTCTCCATTTTCATTAAATGTCGTTATTAGACCGTCATATCCATAATCATTATGTGTTATCCGATGGACTGTAAAACCTGCATACAAAACTTGACGTTCTACATGATTAAATCCCAAATCTTCAATGATATGGGCTCGTGTTCGTTGTTTTCTCATTATGTTTCGTTTTGATTTTACAAAAATAAGGATTTTAGCGGTGTTTTTCAGACTTGCGCCATCCACAATTTTAGTGGCTCTGCTTTTGGAGAGGGTACTGACATGATGATACGAAATATCCCTTCAGTATTGGCGCAATCGGTAGGGTACTTTTTACCTTTTGGCATGGTCAATTTCAATCTTTGCCAAAACGGCAAAGATTCACTTTCTTTTAGAATTGTCTTTTTGACTTTATTCCAATAGGATGCAGGTTGTGTACTGTCTGACAAAACTTCGACAATATCAACAATTGAAAAATACCATTCGTTATCATGCCAAATTTTACGAATGGGTTTGCCCTCAAACGGGATGAGTTTACCCGAATCTTCCATAATATGTGTTTTTTGTATGTTGAATAAAAAATTGATTATCCATCATTTAAAATACCCCCCTCAGTATTTTAAGGTTTTTTTAAGCAAAAATCAAGTTTAAAAGCAGACAAGTCACCGTCACCATGATGGCTAACGGAACGGGTCGTAAATACCATTCTTTTTTATCATCTGAAATAAATGTCGTTGCGGCATAAGTCAAGCCTTGCAATTTCTCCTCAGGCGTAGGTTTGGTCAACAAACTGACGACAATCGTAATGACAATATTTGCCGTAAAAGCCATCCAAGCAATATTAAACGCATGGCTCAAACCACTGCCGTACTCGTGCATTGGCATAATCCAACCACCTTTTCCTTCTGCAACCGTCAAACCATGCACCAAAGTAGCCGTCAATGTGCCACCGAGTAAACCTGCAAAAGCACCATGCCCTGTGGCGCGTTTCCAAAACATACCCATAAAAAACGTAGCGAAAATAGGTCCGTTGAAAAAGCTAAAAACGACTTGAAGGAAGTCATTGATGTTGTTAAAACTCTGCGCTAAATAAGCCACGCCAATAGAAACTACGATGCCAACAACCGTCGTCACCTTCCCGACATATAAATAATGTGTGTCCGACGCATTTTTATTGATATACGCTTGATAGATGTCAAACGTCCAAATCGCATTAAAAGC
>JAYTUQ010000493.1:0-3283 GCA_043744455.1 Saprospiraceae bacterium
TTTTATACGTCGAAATTACCTTTTTTTTCTCAAAATACTGAGGGGGGCTATTTAGGTTTAGGAAACTTTAAAAGTTTCCTAAACCTTCGTCTCTTTCGCTTTTTATCCTTTACCATTTGCCTTTTATTTTTTCTGCAACATGAAAAAACGTCTGCGCAAAACCCTTATACAACACCGCCTCCTGGGCAAACGAAGGACTCTAACCGTGTCCAAATATTGAATGCGCGAACAGGAGAGATTATATTGTTAAAGAATCAAGAAGCTAAAAAATTCAAAGGACAAGTGGTGTTAGAGCAAAAAGATGCCCGTTTATTCTGCGATTCAGCTATTCTCGATGCTTTTGACAATGTCTATGCAAAAGGCAATGTCGTTATAAAACAAGGTGATTCGACCAGTATTTTTGCTGATTCGATGACTTTTCATGGCTTGACACGCATCGCTGATTTGTATGCCAATGTCGTTTTAGTAAATGGTGAAAAAAAGTTGTTTACGCAAAAACTTAATTACAACCTCAATACCAAAGTTGCTACTTATGATACAAAATCAACGCTCACTGACCCACGCACACAACTCACAAGTCGCCGAGGTGTTTTTAATGTCGCCACAAATCAAGCCTTTTTCAAAGATCAAGTATTGGTTGTTGATAAGGATTTTAACCTCAAAACCGATACTTTGAACTTTGATACGAAAAACAACATCGCAACGTTTCTCGCGCCGACACTTATTTATATGAAAGATACTTCGCAATTCTATACTGAGGGGGGGTATTATGACCTCCAAAAGGACAATGCAGAATTTACGAAGAACCCTCAGTATAAAAAGAAAACCCAAAGCGCCGTAGCAGATACGATGCTTTATGACGGTAAAACAACGATTATTACGCTAAAAGGCAACGCCACTACCCAAGACTCTGCTCGAAAAGCACGCGCTAATACCATCGTTTATAACCGCACAACAGAAGAATCGCAACTGAAAGGTAATGCCCATTTTGAAGACGAAAAGCAACATGTGGATTCTGACACCATAATATATAGTGGTAAAACGAAAACCTACGCCACTCGCGGCAGGTCAAAAATTGTGAACGAAAACCAGATTCTTGAAGCAGATTTTGTAGATTTTAATTCAAAAGACTCTGTTGGCATCGCTAAAGGCAATGTGTTTTGGCAAGATACATCGGCAAAAACGACCTTGCGTTGCGATTCAATGGCTTATGACCAACGCATCGACTATATCAAAGCCACAGGCGGACGACCCATTTTGACTTCACTCATCGATGCCGATACGCTTTGGCTGCGCGCCGATACCATTATTACGTTTAAGCCTAATCCAGCCGATACTTTTCGCTCTATGTTCGCTTATTATAATGTGCGGATGTTCAAAAAGAACTTTCAATCGGTGTGTGATTCGTTGACGTATACCCAAAAAGACTCCCTTTTTAGGTTTTTTAAAGACCCCATTATATGGTCAGACACATCACAATTGACAGCAGATACTATGCGTATGTTATTGTCTGACAATAAATTAGACCGTGTTTACATGAAAAATAATGGCTTCATCATCAATTCAAATGACGAACTCTATTTTAATCAAATAAAAGGACGGGACATCACTGCTTTTTTTGAAAAGGAGGAACTCCGACGGATGAATGTGGAAGGTAATGCAGAATCTGTTTATTATGTTTTGGACGATAGTCAAGCATATATGAGTGTCAATAAAATGATATGTAGTTCTATGATTGTCCTTTTTGGCGACAACAAAGTGGAAGGTATTCGGTTTTTTACGGAACCTAAGGCGACCATGACGCCCATGAAACAAGCGGATCACGAAGCGATGAAAATGAAAGGATTTAAATGGGATGAAAAACGGCGACCTAAAAGTTTGAAGGATTTATAACCCCTCAGTATAAAATTACAGAAAAGGTCGTTTTATGCAACGGCATAATCGTTATTCATACATTCATCTCAATTAAACCATCTTGCATGGTCAAAGTTCGGTCACTCATATCTGCTAATTCTTCATTATGCGTGACAATAACAAAGGTTTGTTGAAAATCTTTTCGCAATTGAAACAACAAATCATGCAAATCTTTTGAAGAAGCTGAATCTAAATTGCCCGTTGGTTCGTCTGCGAAAACGACCGAAGGCGCATTCATCAAAGCCCTCGCAACTGCCACACGTTGTTGTTCGCCACCCGACAATTCAGTCGGTTTATGCGTCATACGATTTGCTAATCCTAAATAATCGAGTAATTCAGCTGCTCGTTTGCGCGCCACGCTGTCTTTCCCATTGGCAATAAGGGCAGGAATCATCACATTTTCAATAGCTGAAAACTCAGGTAAAAGGTGATGAAATTGAAAAATAAAGCCAATATTCTGATTCCGAAACTCTGCCAAACGCTTATTATTCATCTTTGAAACGTCTTCACCATTGATTATAACTTGACCTTTATCGGCTCTGTCAAGCGTACCGATGATGTGCAATAAGGTACTTTTTCCTGCACCTGATTTGCCAACAATGCTGACAATTTCACCTTTCTCAATCTCTAAATCGACCCCCCTCAGTACATTGAGCGTTCCGTAGTTTTTTATTATATTTTTTGCTGAAATCATGTATTAGTCATTGAGTCATATGTCATTAAGTCATTTGGTGTTATATATAGAAATGACCAATGACTATTTTTTTATACTAAAAAATTTTCTTCATCTAAAACACGCCCATTTTGGCAACGAATAATACGTGCAGGAAAATGCTGCAATATCCGATAATCATGCGTTGCAAACAAAATAGCGGTATTATTATGTATTGATAGATCACGTAATAAAGTCAAAATATCATCACTCGTTTCAGGGTCGAGGTTACCCGTTGGTTCGTCGGCAATGATGAGCCCAGGTTTATTCAACAAAGCGCGTGCAATAACAATGCGTTGTTGTTCACCGCCCGACAATTGATGCGGCTGCCGACTGTGTGCATCAGGCATACCGACATCCTTTAGGACGGCATCAATGCGTTCTTTCATCTCTTTTTTATTTGTCCAACCCGTTGCTTTCAAGACAAATTCAAGGTTTTGCTGCACATTTCTATCCGTTAACAGATTAAAATCTTGAAAAACAATGCCTAAATGTCGCCTCAAAAGCGGAATAGTTCGCCGATTCAGTTTTGTTAAATCATAGCCACATATCGTCGCCGACCCCCTCAGTAATGGCAGCGCACCATACAATGTTTTGAGCAATGACGACTTACCACTGCCTGTTTTACCAATTAAATAGGAGAATTCACCTTCCGAA
>JAYTUQ010000494.1:0-12925 GCA_043744455.1 Saprospiraceae bacterium
TGAGGAAATGCCGATGGCGTGGTCAGAAGAACGTTATGCGTCCGATTATTTCCAAAATATTTATGAATTGACGGTCAAATTGATTCAAAAAGGTTTGGCTTACATTGACCATTCAACGGCGGAAGAAATGGCAGTTTTGAAAGGGACCCCTACTCAAGCGGGTAATGATTCGCCTTATAGAAATCGCACCGTTGAAGAGAATATTGCTTTATTTGAACAAATGAAAAGCGGTGTTTTGCCCGATGGAACGTGTGTTTTGCGTGCAAAAATTGATATGGCTTCGCCCAATATGTTGTTGCGCGATCCGGTTATTTATCGCATCAAACACGCACATCATCATCAAACAGGTGATAAATGGTGCATTTATCCGATGTATGATTATGCGCATCCGATTTCTGATGCGATTGAAAATATCACGCACTCGATTTGTACTTTGGAATTTGAGGTGCATCGTCCTTTTTATGATTGGACAATTAAAAATTTGGAACTTTTTCCGTCGCGTCAAATTGAGTTCGCACGTTTGAATTTGACTTATACCATTATGTCAAAAAGGAAACTTTTGCAGTTGGTTACTGAGGGGGTGGTCAATGGTTGGGACGATCCGCGTATGCCGACCATTTCAGGGCTGCGTCGTCGGGGTTATACGCCAGCAAGTTTGCGCGAATTTTCCAATCGGATAGGCATTGCGAAACGAGACAATATGATTGATGTCGGTTTGTTGGAGTTTTGTGTGCGTGAAGATTTGAACAAAAAAGCGCAACGGGTGATGGCTGTTTTGAACCCTTTGAAGGTCATTATTGACAATTGGGCGGAAGGCAAAATTGATATGGTCGAAATCGAAAATAATCCAGAAGATGAAAATGGGGACAAACGCCTCATACCTTTTGGCAAAGAAATTTGGATTGAACAAGAAGATTTTATGGAAGAACCACCTAAAAAGTATTTCCGTTTGGCACCCGATGGTTATTTCCGTTTGAAAGGCGCGTATATCATTCAACACGTTTCGACGGTCAAAAATACTGAGGGGGGCATCGAAGCCTTGCATTGTGTGTATATTCCAGAATCGCGCAGTGGCAACGACCAATCGGGCATCAAAGTCAAAGGCGTTGGGCATTGGGTCAATGCAGCGACAGCCGTAACAGCAGAATGTCGCATTTATGACCGTTTATTTTCAATAGAAACACCTGATGCGGATAAAGAAAAATCGTTTTTAGACTTTATTAATCCCGATTCATTGACTGTTTTAGAAACGATTTATGTTGAACCTTCGGTGAAAAATTTGGCAATCAATGACCGTGTACAATTTTTACGCCATGGCTATTTTGCCGTAGATAAAGATTCGACGATGGAGAAATTGGTGTTTAATCGGACGGTGACTTTGAAGGATTCTTGGAAAGCATCTTAGGATTGGTTGAAACGCTGATGAACTTATATGACGATGGGGAGGCTGTAAAAAGCTCCCCATTCTTTTTTATTCTGGGGTATAGCTTTTATACTTAATGGATAATGGATAGTTGATAATGGATAATTTAAAGCGTTGAGAGTCAGTTTGTTGCTACAATACTTTTAGGTAAACTATTTTCAATTGAGTATAAAAAATACTAATTTCCAACTACAAACAATGAACACCCCATTCCAAACCATAGACTGGTCAACCATTCCAAAAACAGAACACAAAGGTGAAACGGGCACAGCCTATTGGCAAACGCTACAATTTGGCGCATTGCGCCTCCGAATCGTCGAATATACTGAGGGGTATCTCGCTGACCATTGGTGTCAAAAAGGGCATATTGTGCATTGTTTGAAAGGCAAATTTGTGAGTGAATTGCAATCGGGCGAGTTGTTTACACTGACGGAAGGCATGACTTATATTGTGTCCGATGACATGAGTTCGCATCGGTCAATTTCTGCAAATGGCGTGACGTTGCTGATTATTGATGTTGATTTTTTGAAATCGGACGTTTGATATGCCCCTTAGTATTTTTCGGTACAAATAACTCGCTGATTTTCCTTTGATATTAACCTCATTGTATTTGATTTCAGGTACGCTGTAAAGACTTTTGAATAGGATATATCAACTATCGGATATTTTAAAAATATCCGATAGTTATGAGTGGAAAAAGAGTTATCGGATATTTTAAGATAAAACACGCTTTTCTTGAACGATACTATAAAAAAGAAGCTGTATTAAATTTCAAAATACCCGATACGTCTTGTCAAAATACACAGATTATTTAACGTTATTGCTTAAACATATCTGGATGTTGTTCATCAAAATCGGTCGCATCTTGAAAGGCTTTAGCAACCGAAAGAATCGTCGCATCGTCGAACAAATTGCCTAAGAAAGAAATACTCGTTGGGTGTCCATTCAAAAAGCCATTGGGTGCGACGACAACGGGTTGCCCTGTTAGATTGGTAATGCCTAAAATATCGCCATCAAAACTCGGCATAATCACACAATCGTACCCCCTCAGTAAATCATTGATTTCTACCATCATTTTAGACCTTAAACGATTGGCGTTGATGTATTCGATGGCAGGAATAAAACGTGCTGCGCGGAAATTATTGGGCCAAGCAAAACGCCCTTGACTGGTCAGTTCATCATCTAAATTAGTCCTTGTCATTTCATCGAAAGCGGCAGCTGCTTCGCTTTGTAACACCACGCCCATGATACGAGCCGGTACAGTTGTTTTCCAAACGATAGGTATCAAGGTAACACCCATTTTTTCAAAGGTTTCTAAGGTGCGCCATTCATTTCTGTCCTTTTTTATAGTATCAAATAAGTTTTTAGGATAGGCGATGCGCAATTTCTTAATATCCGTTGCAGGGACATAATTGAAAGGTGCATTGACCGCTGCTTTATCCCCCTCAGTATCACCACCGTTTATGGTTTCAAAAACAATCGCCGCATCGTAAGCAGAACGCGTAATCGGTCCAATTTTATCCAAACTCCAACACAAAGTCATCGCACCTGCTCTATTGACACGACCAAATGTCGGGCGTAAACCCGTCGTACCACAACGCGTTGAAGGAGACACAATAGAACCTTGCGTTTCTGTACCCAAAGCAAAAGGTAATAAACCCGCCGAAACGGCAGATGCCGACCCCGCAGATGATCCGCTTGAACCTTGTTTTAAATCCCACGGATTGCGGGTGATGCCGCCATACCATACATCGCCACTTGCCAATGAACCCATTGACATTTTGGCAATTAAAACCGCACCTGCTTTTCTCAATCGTTGTACTACGGCTGCATCCACATCGAATTTTTGGTCTTTATAAGGTGTTGCGCCCCAAGTTGTCAAGGTATTTTTGACAGAAAACAAATCTTTCACACCATAAGGAATACCGTGCAATATGCCGCGATATTTGCCTTTGGCGATTTCCGCATCGGCTTGCGCGGCTTCTTTCATCGCTATATCTTGTGTTAAACTGATAACACAATGGAGCGTATCGGCATATTTTTTTAATCGGTCAATAAAAAAACGTGTCAAGTCAACAGACGTTATTTTCTTATTTTTTATCAAACTCGCCAATTGTGGAATCGAATAATACGCCAAATCTGCTTTGTTTTTAGGCATATTTATATTGTTGGGTATGTTCCAAACAGACGGTTTAACGCTTTTTTTAGAAAAATCAACCTTTTCTACTGAGGGGTTAAAATACAAAGCGGGCGCAACGGTATTCTCTAATTTTTGCGCATGAATGGTTTTGTATGTTATCAAATAGTTTTGTGCTTGCGAAATAAGCGAATCACGTTCCGCATCTGTCAATTCGATGTCAATCAGCTTTTCAGCGTTTGAGATTTGCTCAGTTGTGACCTTATTTTGAGCGAAAAGCGGTGTTAAGAATAGAACAGTAAAAAATGTAAAAACAGATTTCATATTGAATGATTGTTTTGATAAAATTATAAAAATCACTTTTTCTTTTGTAATGTCGGCGCATGCTCAATAATCGTCTCAACTACTGAGGGGTCGAGTAGCGTAGAAGTGTCGCCCAAACTTGAGACATCGCCTTCGGCAATTTTCCGTAAAATACGTCTCATAATCTTTCCCGAACGTGTTTTAGGTAAACCCGTAACAACTTGAATGATGTCAGGTTTTGCAATCGGTCCAATTTGTTTGACAACTTCAATCAAAACCTCATCTTTGAATGCTTTTTCACTTTTGATGGGTCTATCCGTAATGACAAAAGCATAAATGCCTTGCCCTTTTATGTCATGTGGATAAGCCACCACAGCCGATTCGACAACGAAAGGGTGTTTGTTAATCGCATCTTCTACTTCTGCTGTCCCGATTCTGTGACCCGAAACATTAATGACATCGTCCACGCGTCCGATGATGCGATAATAACCATTATGATCGCGTTTTGAACCATCGCCCGTAAAATAATAGCCTTTATAAGGTCCGAAATAAACTTCTTGACAACGTTTGTGGTCGCCATAAGTCGTGCGTATCATGCTGGGCCAAGGGTATTTGATGCATAAAAGTCCTTCTACATTCTCGCCTTCAATTTCTTTTCCTTCGGGTGTCAACAAACACATTTGAACGCCTGGAAGCGGTAAAGATGCCATTGTGGGTTTCAAAGGTGTGACGTTTGGAATCGGAGAAATCATCATGCCACCTGTTTCAGTTTGCCACCAAGTATCTACCAATGGACAACGACTTTTGCCGATGTATTTGTAATACCATTGCCATGCCTCTTCGTTGATGGGTTCACCCACTGAACCTAATAATTTCAAGGAGCTCAATGAATAAGCCGCAACATGTTGCAATCCTTCTGCCATTAAAGCACGTATGGCGGTGGGTGCGGTATAAAATTGATTGACTTTTAATTTGTCAATAATTTCCCAAAAACGTCCTGCATCGGGCCACGTCGGTACGCCTTCAAACATGACCGTTGTCGCGCCCGCAAGAAGAGGTCCATAAAGGATATAAGAATGTCCCGTAATCCAACCAATATCTGCTGTACACCAATAGACATCGTTTTCACCGACTTGAAAAACTTGTTTGAAAGTATAATCTATATAAACCATATAGCCCGCCGTCGTATGGACGACACCTTTTGGTTTGCCTGTTGAGCCAGATGTGTATAAAATAAACAGTATGTCTTCAGCGTCTACGGTCACCGCTTCACATTCAGTTGAGGCTTTTGCCATTTCATCGTGTCCCCAATGGTCGCGTCCTTCTTTCCAGTTAATATAATTTCCGACTCTTTTGAATACAATGACCGTTGATACTGAGGGGGTCTTCGCGACCGCTTCGTCCACGATATTTTTTAAATTCAATTCCTTGCTCCCTCTAAAAGCACCATCAGCCGTAACAACAACCTTTGCTTCAGCATCATTTACGCGGTCAGCCAATGCTTGAGCAGAAAAACCGGCAAAAATGATGGAATGAATCGCGCCAAGTCGTGCACAAGCCAATGTCGCTATCGCCAATTCTGGAATCATAGGCATATACAAACACACACGGTCGCCTTTGACGACACCATAACTTTTCAATACATTCGCAAATTGGCAAACTTTGGCGTGTAACTCCTTGTAAGTCAATGTCAACCCATCGTCATTGGGGTCATTGGGTTCCCAAATAATAGCGGCTTTGTCGCCTTGTGTTTCGAGATGACGGTCTAAAGCATTTTCAGTGATGTTCAATTTTGCGCCCGAAAACCATTCGACTTTGAAATCATTGAAGTCCCAATCAACGACTTTATCCCATTTTTTGCGCCAAACGAAATTCTCTGCTTGTTCCGCCCAAAAACCTTCGGGGTCGTCTACACTGTGTTTATAAACTTCTTGGTATTGCTCAAATGTTTTAATTACGTTGGTCATCTTTTATGTTTTTTTTGATTGAAATGATATGAATTTGTACAGCGGTATAAAAGTAGTATTTTTTCTAAACTCCAAAAATCCTTTGTCTGGTTCGTTCAAAATAGGTTGCCTGTTGCATCTGTTTGTTGTTGAGTTATTATGTAATAATGGTATCTTTTTTTGGGGCTTTTACAACCCATTGCGCCGTTGAAACCGCTTTTTTTAATCAAAAATAATTTTTTTAATTAATTATATTAATTTGGTAGAATTGTATAATGAGATTTTACTTTTGCAATTCACTCCGAAATTTTGAACTTAATACAATAATAACCTTAAATACAAAGTGAAAATCTTATTTTGCCTACCTATTTTTTCATTAAAAATAAAACAAAATCAACATGGGAATCACATTAGTACTCATTTTATTAGTGGTGGTAGTCATATTGCTATCCACAGAGCGTATATCGCCAGATTTTGTCGCACTCGGTTTATTGGTTATGCTCGTGATGGCAAAAATATTGACAGTTGAAGAAGCCTTTCGCGGCTTCGGAAGCGAATTTATCATCATGCTCGCATCCGTATTCATCGTCGGAGAAGCCTTACAACAAAATGGGATTATAGACATAGCTGTTTCCCGATTGAGTCGCGTAACAGCTATTCCGCTGTGGTTATTGACGGGCGTTGTGATGTTTTTTGCAGCGGGTCTGTCCGCTTTTATGAATAATACAACTGTTTCCGCCATTTTAGTTGCGCCTTTATTGAGTATGGCGCGCAAATTAAAAGTCAGCCCCTCAAAATTGTTGATGCCGATGGCTTTTGCGGCATTGATGGGCGGCACGTGTACACTCATCGGTACGTCAACAAACATCGCAGGAAATGCTTATTTGATAAAGCAAGGATATAGTCCCTTATCCATGTTTGAACTTACGCCGTTGGGTGTACCCCTCAGTATTATCAGTATTTTGTTCATGATGTTTATAGGTATAAAACTCATACCCAACCGCGCACCTATAAGCGACAATAAGAATGATGTTGAATTGACCAGCCTTTATAATGTGCGTAAATATTTAAGTCAAGTAAAAGTGCTAAAAGAGTCAAGTTTAGATGGTCAAGCGATTTTTAATTTAAATTTAAAAGATTTGGATGTGCGTATCTTAAAAGTCATCCGAGATGGTCGTAATCTATTTCCTGATTCTAATACTTGGGTAAAAGTGGACGATATATTGGTCATCGAGGTCATCCCTGAAGGTTTGACCAAATTCCTTGAAGAATATGGTGTTGAAGTTACAGGCGAGACGGTCAACGATATAGATTTAGAAAGTGGTTCAATGCGGTTAGTCGAACTTGTCATCCCTGCAAGTTCCGATTTATTACGCCAAACGCTCATTGAATCTGATTTTAGAAAAAAATACCACGTCTCCATATTAGCCATTCATCGCAAAGACGAAAATTTAACAAAAGAACTCGGTCATACAGAACTCAGAACGGGTGATGTACTATTAGGACAAGGAAGGGTTGAAGAGGTGGCTGTTTTGCGAACCAGTAAAGATGTTTTATTGATCAACGAAATCGAAAACTTTAAAACTTTTAATAAGCGTAAAGGCTTGACTGCCTTATTTTTATTTGCTTCGGCAATTATTTTAGGGTCATTAGATGTCCTACCAATGGGTATTTCTTTTTTGATGGCGGCTTTATTGAGTATCGCAACGGGCTGCATCACGCCTGAAAATGCTTATGGTTCTTTAGACCGTCGTTTATTGATTTTGATAGCGGGTATGACAGCTTTTGGCATTGCAATGACCAAAACGGGGACAGATAAATATTTGGCAGAAATTGTAGTTCATTATCTATCCCCTTATGGCGTGATGGCTGTATTAGCAGGCTTCATAGCACTGACCATATTATTGACGCAACCCATGTCTAATGCCGCTGCCGCATTAGTTGTCTTGCCGATTGCCATGCAGACGGCAATAACTATGGGTGTTAATCCACGTACTTTTGCCATAGCAGTGATTGTTTCAGCATCCGTCTCAATGATTACGCCGTTTGAACCCTGTTGTATCTTAGTGTATGGCGCGGGTCAGTATAAAGTCAAGGATTTTTTTAAAGTAGGTGGCGTTTTGACGCTTTTGTGGCTCGTCATGATGCTTATTTTAATTCCCCTACTTTGGAAATTTTAAGAGAAATTTCTGGAAAATAAGCATTTTAAGATGTTGCATAATATTCTTAAAACGCTGTTTGATGCCCTTATTTGAGAAAATTATACACTAACTGGGTAATAAATTTCACATTTTCTAACACATGAAAGAATTTTAGTCTGGCAAAGTTTTTTAAACGTATGTAGTGGAATGATAAAAAAGGTAGGCACACCTTTAATTTCTACATACAACAGTGTATCGTACTATATCCTTTGTACTTAATCCATATTATTTCACTTTTTAATAATAAGATTATGAGTAATTACAGAAATATTTTCTTCCTATTTGCATTGGTTTTCTTCTCAAGTTGTACAGCTATTGCTGATATTTTTAAAGCAGGTATGGGCGTAGGTGCTATAGCTGTTATCATCGTGATAGTCGCTATCATTGCCTTAGTTTTAAAAATGTTCAGTGGCAGCAGCAAATAATGCCGCTGCGTACAACACCATCTAAAACTATTTTTAAGTATTTAGTGTATTATTTTTGGTGTTTAGATATTGACGCAGCATAAATGATTGATTTTCAATGCTGAAACCGATTCTAAATACTTGATTACTAAATACAACACACTTAACCGAACTATAAATTAAAGAATGGAAACTAACCAACAATCTCCAAGACAAAACTTGGCATATGATGAAGCCATTCTTAAATTGAAAGAACTGGCAGAGAAAGCTCGAAATTGTTTTTTTGTGACAAAAGTGTCCCAATTTCCCGTAACAGCCAGACCCATGGCATTACAAGAAGTGGATGAACTCGGCAACCTATGGTTTATCAGCTCAAAACAAAGTTTAAAAAATCAAGAAATTGCGCAGGATAATCAAGTGGCTTTATATTTTCAAAATAACGGCACTTATCAATTTTTATCCGTCAGTGGTAAAGCAACCATACACACGGATAAGAATTTGATAGATAAATATTGGACGCCCTTTGCTAAGGCTTGGTTCGATAGCAAGGACGACCCAGATATTAGTTTAATCTCCGTAAGACCACTTGACAGCGATTATTGGGATACTAAAGATGGTAAAATTGTCAGTTTTATAAAGATGAGTTTCAGCGCACTGACGAGTATCAAAACAGATGACGGCGGTGTAGAAGGGAAATTAATGGTTTAATAAATACCCCCTCAGTAATTTGCCCAAAATTTCAACGTATTAATTTTAAGGCGACACCCAGTATATTTCTTTGTTGGGGTGACGGTGCAACGCACCTTCATGAAAAGTTGGGCAGATATTGTTCTATAAACGGTGCCAACCCTAACGGGTTTTTGCTAAAATTACTTTAATGAACTTTTTGGTCAGAGTAATATTGTGATTTTTTCTACAATCTAATTATAAATTTCATCATTATTAAAAATTAAAAAAATGGAAAAAATGAAAGACGCTGCACAGAAATCCAGCAGCAATTCATCGCAATCAACAAAAACGCCAGCAAAATCAGATGCTGCTAAGAATTTGAAAGACTTGTTTGAAGATTCTTTAAAAGACATCTTTTGGGCAGAAAAGGCTTTGACAAAAGAACTTCCAAAAATGCAAAAAAACGCCACCGATGAAAAACTCAAAAAAGCATTGAGTGATCATTTGGCGCAAACGCAAGAGCACGTGGTGCGTTTGGAAAAGGTTTTTGAATCAATGGGCAAAAAAGCTGTTGCAAAAAAATGCGATGCTATGACTGGTATTATTGAAGAAGGCAATGGTATTGTAGAAGAAACACAACCAGGACCCGTTCGTGATGCAGGAATTATAGCTGCCGCTCAAAAAGTTGAACATTATGAAATAGCAACTTATGGTACTTTGGCAGCATTTGCAAAGGTGTTGAAAGAAGAAACCGCTTTGAAGTTGTTGTTAATGACGCTGGCTGAAGAAAAAAAAGCAGATGAATTATTGACAAGCATCGCCGATACAACATTGAATACGGCAGCTATGAGATAATACGCTGTATGACAAAATTGAGATGCGTAATACACGTGTTATCCCCCTCAGTAAAAAATCAAAAATGCGTTCAAACAGAAGTCCTGTTTGAGCGCATTTTTGGTTTTTACTGAATCATTCTTTTTAACGAAAAATCTTTTAAGCCTAAATTTTTATGCATTTAATATCATACGCATATTGAAAAGCTCAAAAGTAGTAAAAAGCCGTGCGAAATACAGAAAATATGATGCCTTTGGCTTCATCAAGCTGAAAGCATGACTGAGGGGATCACTTTCTCAAAAAGCAAACGGCTGATACGTGTTGTGCGTATCAGCCTTTTGTTTTTATTTTCACGCTTTTCAGTAAGTTTTTTCTCAAAAACATGTATTTTTGTAAGAAAATACCGACTATTTATGGCAAGAGATTTATTTCATCAAAATGTTAGAGAAGCCTTACTTAAAGAAGGTTGGCATATTACAGATGATCCTTTACGTGTACCTATTGATGGTTCGCATTTAGAAATTGATTTAGCTGCCGAAATAGTATTTGGGGCAGAACGCGGTGATGAAAAAATAGCTGTTGAAGTCAAAAGTTTTTTAAGCAAATCATTTATGAATAACTTTCACGAAGCAATGGGGCAATACCTTGATTATCGGAGTGCTTTAGAAGATTTTGACAATGAACGGACTGTTTATTTAGCTTTACCGACTCATGCTTATCATCACACTGTATTTCAAGGTCGTTTTATTCAAAAACGTTTGCGCGAAGAAAATGCACAACTTATTATTTTTGAACCAGTTAAAAATGAAATCATACAATGGATAAAGTTCTAACATATCGGCAAGTGATTCAAGAAGTGCTTCAAGAATATGCAGCCGATGAACTCAAACAAACCCATAAGCCAGATGATACGCAAATTCGACTTATCATTGATCCCGTAAATGACCACTATCAAGTTTTGTATGCTGGATGGCGAAAAGACAGACAAATTTTCTCCGTCATTTTTCATTTTGATATCATTGACGGCAAAATTTGGGTACAAAGAAATATTTCTGATTACGACATTGTTGGAGATATTGAAAACAAAGGTGTACCCAAGTCAGATATTGTTTTAGCTTTTCATGCGCCACAAATGCGCCCTTTTACAGAATATGCTTCTGCTTGAGATTTATTTTCTCAAAAACAAACGGCTGATATGCGTTGTGCGTATCAGCCGTTTGTTTTTTAAGAAAAGAACTAAAACCAACGATATTAAGCCGTTGCATAACCCGAATAAGAACGCACTTCAACAGGTAATAAGCCCAATACAATATCAGATTTTAAAACGCCTTTTTCTACCAAAATATTCGCAATATCGTCCTCTGTCCAATTAGCTAAAATCCATATTTTACCATCAGATTTTATATGCAAATGCAATAAAATAGACAGCGTATAATCGTCATCTTGTTCCCAACCTTCTGTAAGAATTTGATAATGATGATTTGTATGGTCAACAATTAAATGTGTTGTTGTCTTATCCATTGGACTTACTGGATGATGATAATCTTTTAAGATATCTAAAATAGCGGCTTCATATTTTTCTATCTTTCCCATTGAATTATTTTTTTATCTTTGAAAATGACTATTTTAACTTTGTATTCATCCAAAAGAAGCAAAAAACCTTCTACTTTTTGAATCTTTTTGTACGCAAATGATGGTATAGCTAAATACAATTTTCTTTCAGGATCTTGAAGTCTAAGTCCGAGAATATACGACATATATTGACCCAAAGCGCGTCTTTTTGTACGTCGTTTTTTTATGTATTAAAGCCAGTATGTATGATAGTCAAATAAATTGTTAGCTGCTTGTTTTTATTTTTTCATAAATTAAATTCGTCAAATTTACCGAAAGAGAATAAACAAAATAAGCATCTTCCTTTTTTGCATTAGGTATTGGCTTTGCATTTCCTTCTTTTCCTTTTTCGTGGATAAACTTTGAAGTAAATTCAAAAAATTGCCAGATGCCATCAAATAAATTATTGATTCCTTCTTCATCAAACTGTAATTCTTGCATTCGTTTCTTCAATTCTTCTTTATACTTTTCATGCCCTTTCTTTTTGTCACCAATTTTAATATTCTCGAAAAATCGTCTTGAAATTTCCATTGTCCGTTGCCAATCTCCTTTTTTTAACTCTTCTTCCATTTGGTTTAAATTCTTAACAAGGGTTTCGTATAAATCTGACCATATATTATTGCTACTTTTTGGTTCTGGTTTAATAAGTTCGACTAAATAAAATTCTCCAATTCCAAGATATGGAGAAAATCTTTGAAGCCAATCATTTTGCGATATTTCAATTGATTCAGATAGTTCTTCTACTTTTATTTTATATCTAAATTTAGACATGTTTTCATTTGTTGGTATTCTTATTCCTCCAATTCGTAATCTAATAGACATTACCACCGATTTACTTACGTTTTTCTGTCTTTCATTCTCTATGAAATCTATTTTTTTTTCGTCTAATTCTGCTATCAGCATTAAACTAAAATAGTTCTTTATTTTTTCTCTGTAATTTTTATCATCTTCAGCATTAAGAATATCCCGTATTTCAAATTCATTTCTATTTTCAAGCAAAGGCTGTAAAAATGAAACCACTTTTCCGCCGCATAATAATTCTCCTGTAATCATATAGGGATATTCAATATTGTAGCTACTTACAATATTTACTGAAAAACTTATTGCAGGTGCAATAGAATCTCGATATATATAAGGTTGTTTAATCTCTAAATTCATTTTTTTATTCGCATTTAATTATTGAATTCACACAATCACTTGCGTATATATCCAAATTTTTCCACAAAAATACACATTCTAACAAAACAAAAATTTATTTTATAGCTATATATTGAAAACAAAGGTGTACCCAAGTCAAATATTGTTTGGCTCTTTGACAATTTTAGCGGTAATTTTGTAAAATGGAAAAAGAGCTATATGAACAAATGATAAATCTCCTTCATCTAAAAGTAGATAGA
>JAYTUQ010000495.1:0-12909 GCA_043744455.1 Saprospiraceae bacterium
CACATAGATTGCACATAGATTGAACATAGATTGCACATAGATTGCACATTGATTGCACATAGATTGCACATAGATTGCACATAGATTGCACATAGATTGCACATAGACTACGAAATTTTATACATTCGAGCATTGATTGATTATAGTCAAGTATCGGATATTTTAAAAATATCCGATACTTATGAGACGCAAACATAACTAATCAACGCTCGAATGTATAAAATTTCGCAATCCAAGCCGCCTTTTGCGTTTAATCTTTTAAATCCGAACACCTTTTTCACCTCTGGATTAATTTCAAAAAGTGTGTCCGAATAGTATCCTTTTGCGGTTTAATTTTGAAACATGACAGGGTTTAAGGGCGTATCAATCACCTCCCCGATTTTTGCGCCAGGACACCATGTGTTCCAATCATTCACTTGATTGTCATTTTCAGGTTGCTTCAAAACCATGTCTTTATCCATAAAAATGACGGTCATAACCTGACGCATTTTGTTCGTTTTGTTTGCACCCGCTCGATGAAAAACCCATCCAGAATGAAAACTGACTTCGCCTAACTCGAAAGGTTCAATAACGTGCTTGAAGTCCGTTACCCTTAATTTATTCTGAATAATCGTCTCGCTGTTGTCGCCAATGGCTAATTCACGACCGTCCACAATGACGTGGCTGCCTGCGCTAAATTCAAGCGGTCCCATCTCCAAAGGCACTTCTTGCATCGGAATCCAAGCGGTTATAGTCTTGTCCGTACTGAGGGGCCAGTAATATTGGTCGGCGTGCCAAGGTGTAATGCCGCCGCCGCCTTCTTTGTACAAAGCTTGATCATGATACATGCGCACACCATCAGTTTGCATCAAGTCTGCCGCAATTTTTGCGAGTCGTTTGCTGAAAACAAACGTTTTGATGTGTTCGTCATGCCGCCAAAGGTTAAAAATTTGTAGAAATGCTTTGCCATACGTATCTCTGACATCGAGAGGTTTGTCGTTTTTATTTAATTCTGCTACTTTTTGGCTAATAAATGCACCATAATAAGCCAAAGTCTCGGCATCAAAAACGTTTTTAAGTTTGATATAGCGGTATGTCTGAAAAAAATCAACAGCTTCGGGGGAAAGTTTATAAGGTTGGTCGAGCAGATTTTTCATTTTTATATTGTTTTAATTGATGATTAGTCATGCGGCTTTTATGCTGCTAAATGATTCAAGTAGAACACGTTAAGGGCTGTTTTATGCTGCAAAATTACGACTTAGGTTATTTTTTAACTTTGCCAAATTTTACCAAAGTTTGTGTAATTTCACCTTAATTATAAGCGTGCAAAATAAATATTTTTACCCATAAATGAGCGATTTTCAGTTCTTCACATTTTGCGAACAACTGAAAATCGGATAATTGAGGACTCAAACAGTAGACATTATTTGACAGTTTTGACTGCAATCACAATGATACAGTTAAAAAATAGAGGTCTTTTAACTTAACAGAATTAAATAATATGGAAAACAAAGATTTAATCCTTTTTGAGAATATACCCATTCGGAAAGTATGGCATAATGAAGAATGGTATTTTTCAGTCGTTGACATAATAGAGATATTGACAGATTCGCCTATACCAAAAACGTATTGGTCAAAATTAAAAACAAAAATTAAAGAGGAAAGTCAAACGTACCCAAATACGGTACGGTTGAAATTAATGGCAAGTGATGGAAAAAAACGCCTAACAGATTGCGCGCATACTGAGGGGATACTTAGAATAGCCATATCTGTACCATCACCCAAAGCGGAACCGCTTAAATTATGGTTGGCTCAATTAGGCAAACAGGCAATTGACGAAGTTGAAAACCCTGAAATATTGACTGAAAGACAAGCAGAAATTTATAAAGCCAAAGGATATCCAGATGAATGGATAAAACGGCGTGTGCAATCCATCGAAACGCGCAAAGCACTAACTGACGAATGGAAAGCAAGGGGCGTAAAAGAGGGTAGTGAATACAGTATTTTGACAGCTACGATTGCAAAGGGCACTTTTGGACTGACACCGAAGGAACACAGTGAAGTCAAAGGCTTAGAAAAACAAAATCTGCGCGACCACATGACGCCCTTAGAGCTTGTTTTTACAGCATTGAGCGAAGAGATAACAAGGTCATTGTCGATTAAAGATGATGCTCAAGGCTTTGACCAAAACCACGAAGCGGCAGCTTATGGTGGCAGTATTGCTGCCGATGCACGGCAGCGTCTTGAAAATGAACGCGGGTTAAAGGTTGTGTCATCGGATAATTTTTTAGGGTTGAAGTCTGATGAAATGCTTAAAGAATTAGAGTGAAAGTTATTTTGTAGGGCACGGGGTAGGGTAGTGGCATTCTTATCCAATGAATTGTGTCAATTGTCTTTATCAAAATATACTTCATGATGGTTTTTGAGTCTGAACTTACATATAGATTTTTGAATAAAAAAGTAAAGTATGTCCTCTAAATTTAAAAAAAATCACCCCCTCCCGATATTCTCGGGATGTTCCATCAGTATTGTTTGGTTAGCTTTCCAAAAGTTTGAAACTTTTGGAAAGTTTTGCGTTTTTGCTACGTTTTTGTTTTTAATGGCTTGTAAAAACGATGGGAATGACGGTAAATCGCTTGTTTTAACACCGACGATTACGGTTGTTAAAGACACCACCGTTAAAATCGAAACACATCCAATCCCTATTTTTGATACAACATTACTGTTGAGGAACGAAATCCCGACAATATCGGGAAGGGGTATGATTGTCGTAAGAGGCGGCTATGCTTTTGTCGGTTCTGATTCAAATGGTTTGCAAGTTGAAAATCCACGTTTTTGGATTCATATACAACCGTTTTTGATAGATGTTAGCCCTGTGACGGTCGGGCAATTTCGGACATTTGTAAAAGCAACAGGCTTTAAAACCGAAGCAGAAAAATTTGGAAATGGCGGTTTTATTGACGAAACGTCTGACAAAACATGGATTTTGAAGGACGGTTGTACGTGGCAATATCCAGAAGGGAAGGATTACCCCGCGGCAACGGACAATATGCCCGTTACGCAAGTTTCATGGAACGATGCAGAAGCCTATGCAAAATGGGCAGGAAAACGGTTGCCGCATGAACTCGAATTTGAATATGCTGCCCGTAATGCGCGCAACGACCAAACGCTTTATTCGGTTGGCAATAGCTTGAAAACGGCTGATGGCAAATGGCGGACGAATATTTGGCAAGGCTCATTCCCGTATAAAAACTTCGTCGAAGATGGCTATAAATTCGCTTCGCCTGTGGGTCATTTTGGCAAAACGCCTTTGGGTTTGACGGATATGACGGGCAATGTCTGGCAATGGTGCCAAAACGGCAAATTCAATTATTCGGAAGTCATTGAATCCTTAAAAAATGGCGGAAAAATCACTGAAATTGATTTGGAAAAAGCGCAGCGCGGTGGTTCTTTTTTGTGTGAAGCGACGTGGTGTCATGGCTATCGGGTGTCAGGTCGGTCGTTTACTTCGCCTGAAACATCGCTTTTGCATGTGGGATTTCGGTGTGTGAAGGATTTATGAGCCATGAATTATTATTCTAAAAATTAATTGTAAATGCAAAGACAAATTTAAACACATAGCCATATAGCACACATAGTTTATTGATTTTCAAATATTTATAAAGCTATGTGTGCTATATGGCTATGTGTTTTATTATCAATTTATTTATTGCTTTATACCTAAATCGGACATCATTTTTTCAAGAGTGACTTTGCGTAAATTTGCTAATTGGAGGACATATCCCATACGCTTCGCATGAGCGATTTCTAATAATTCGTTCAGTTGAATGAGGATTTCACGCTCTTGTTCTGTTATTTTACCCAATTGTAGAAGTGCTTTCAATCTATAATATTCTTGCAAATCGTCGGTTTGAATGTCCAATTGACTGTGCTGCAAAAGTTCTCCCTCGGTCAATGGCTTTTGCTTCTTTTTTTCAGATGAGGAAACGCTTGTCGCTGTTAATAACTGTGCAATATAGCGTTCTAAAGACATACCTTCGCGGGTGGCATTTTCACGGAGGTAATGCTCCGTTGTAAGTGGCAATTGGATGGTAAATGACATTTTGTATTGAATTTTAAGCAAAAATAGGACTTTCATTGTAATTCTTCAAGTTGGACTAAGGGTTTTAAAACAAATACAAGGAATTTATGGAACAAAACGGTATATGGTCGGAAGAGAAGTGATTCGAGCAAAATTAGGCATTTCTTAGCCAACACGAATTTCACGAATTTCACCAATTAGACGAATATAAATTAGATAATTCGTGTAATTGGTGAAATTCGTGTTGGCTAAAACTAATCTCTTTTTGGCGGCGATCGCTTATTGCTTTTCGGCATTAAGACACGTTGCACAGCACCCACTAGTATTTTATCTAATTTTGTTTGTTGTTCGGGCGTACATATTTTACGCACATCTTCGAAATGCTGATACGTTATCAACTCTATTTGTTGCTGCAACTGCCCAATCGGTTGTATGATTGAGTCTAACGAAGCGGGTTTTTGAGCGTATAAAACCTCTCTTTTTTCCGCAATTAACTGCAAAAAACTATCATGTGTGCGGTGATGTTGCTGACGCAAAGCCTTGTAAACTTTTTGCTGGTCATTGTCCAATTTAAGCTCTTGCGTTAGTACATCAAAAGTTTCTTTTGGCGGTCTGCCGCCACGGGGTGGACGCGTCACCCAAAAGAAAATGAGCGTAGCGACATTAAGTATTACAGCCGCAATGACTAAATATTTGAGTCCATTATTTCTCATTGTGAAAAGGGTATTTGATTGTCAAAATAGGTTTCGTACAAGGCTTTTTCGGTATTATTGCTTGTAATAGGCTGCTTTTCGCCTGAATAAAACATGATAATAGCCACGTTAAGCATGCCAATAATGAGCAATAGGGCAGAGCCGATAGCGAGTTGCCGCCTAGTTTTAGCCATTTTGATACGTTCCTGAACTATGCGTTCACGCACTTGGCTGTACATGCCTTCGGGTGCGGCGCGGCGGTTTATTTTCAGTTTATTTTCATCGAAATTCTCCATTTTTTCAAGTTTTTTCAATGTGTTAGAAACCAATTTCTTTAAAAACTTGCGATTTAGGTCAAATATTTTTGTAAATTTTGTTTTGCCCTAAAAAGCAACGATTCTACTGAGGGGAGGGTTGTTTGCATAATTTCGGCGATTTCGGCATAAGACAAATCCTCTAATTGCCGCAAAACAAAAGCCGTTTTCTGTTTATTAGGCAATTTATCTATGGCTTGATGCAGTGATTCAGACAATTCTTTATTTTCTAACAAAATACCTGGGTGTATAACATCGTGCGTTTCGTCGGCTGGGGAGAGGTTAAATATGGACAACAGCGTACCAAAACGCTTCTTTGCTTTTTTAAAACGGAGATAATTCAAGGCTTTATTGACCGCAATGCGGTAAATCCAGGTATAGAGTTTGGATTGGGCGTTAAAGTTTTCGATAGATAAAAAAACATCTACAAAAACCTCTTGCGTGAGGTCTTCTGCTTCGGTATTGGATTGAACGAGGTACAAGATGGTATTAAAAATGCGGTCTTTGTAGCTGTCAAAGACGTGTTTGAAAGCCGTTTCATCTCCTTCTTGCAATGTTTTTATGATATCTTTTTCGTCTTGCAATGGTTAGTCGTTTTGACATAAATGGTTAAAAGGGAAAAGTATTTTCAACAAGTCTTTTGTGTTTTTTATCAAAATGCAAAGGTAATTAAATCATTTACGCCTAAAAATCATTTCCTTTGGCACATTAACAATTCCGTTTTCATCACATTTTAAAGACATGTTTCAGAATGAAAAAAATAATAACTACCGCTACTCTTGTCCTTTTCCTCATCAATCTTGTTCAGGCGCAAGAACCTAAATTAAAAAAGATTTTTAACGGCAAAAACTTAAAAGGTTGGAAAGCACCTGAAAACAATGTTTGGTGGACAGCCTCAAAAGGCATCTTGTTTGTCAAAAGTACAGCCGAAAAGAAAGGGTCTATTTTATGGACTGAAAAAAGCTATGAAAATTTCATCATTCAAGCCGATTTTTTGATGGGCGATGGCACTGTGGATTCAGGTTTTTTCCTACGTTCCGAAGACGATCAGGTGCAAATTGGCATTTCGGGCTCACTCAAACGCGATATGACGGGGTCGCCATATATTCCAAAATTGCGCTATCCTGTTGAAGCGACAAAATCTAAAGATGTATTGAAGCCCAAAGATTGGAACACTATGAAAATTAAAGCCATTGGTAAAACCTATACGGTGTGGCTCAATGGTGTGGAAGTGATGGCTTACACTTCCGAAAATATGCCCGCTTTGGGACCAATTGGTATTCAATTGCACCCCGGAAATGAGATGTCAATTAGCTATAAAAATATTAGGTTGGCGGAGTTGAAATAGGTTTTACAAACATAATGGCAATTACACGATTTATTTCTAACACGAATTACACGAATTACTATTATGGTTCAAAAGCGACACATCAGTAGAAAAAAATTCGTGTAATTCGTTAATTCTTATTTACTGATGTTACGCAATAGACCACAGATTGGACAGATTGGACTGATTGGACTGATTTACGCAGATTTCTTTCTTATAACCTTTATTATAATAAAATAGATAAAATGATTCAATCTGTTTCTTAAAAAAATCTGCGTAAATCAGTCCAATCTGTCCAATCTGTGGTCTATTGCGTAACATCAGTTATTTACATCATTGAAATGATTATTAATGAAAAAAATACTCTTTTTACTTCTTTTTGTTTTACCTATTACGCTATTTTCACAAGACAAAGCACAAGTTATCATCAAAAAAAGTATCAAAGCACATGGCGGCAAAGCGTATAATAATTTTGCGGTGTCTTTGGATTTTAGGCAATTTCATCTTGTTTTGACACAAAATAAAACGCTATTTCAATATGAACGCACGATGACAGACTCGACGCAAACCGTTTGGCATGATGTGTTGAACAACGATGGTTTTTATAGAGAACGCAACGGCATAAAAGTGGATTTATCAGAAAAAGATGCAAAAAGGTATCGCGAAGGCATCAATTCACAAGCCTATTTTTTGTTATTGCCTAATAAATTGAACGATAAAGCAGTGATTTTGAATTATTTAGGGGAAGCTACCGTCGAAGGTCAAAAACAATATAAAATAAAAGTGTCTTTTCAAAAAGAAGGTGGCGGCAATGACTATGAAGACGTGTTTTGTTATTGGATAAATCAAAAAACATACTTGATAGATTACATCGCCTATTCAGAAGGCGGACCGCGTTTCAGAAAGGCAACGATGCGACAAAAGGCAGACGGCATCGTTTTTCAAGACTATGACAATTATGAAATCAAAGACAAAACAATACCGACAAGCGATTACGACCGCGTTTTTACTGAGGGGGGTGCGCGGCTATTGTCTAAGATTGAACATCGGAATATTAAAGCAGTTAAATAAGACATACGTATTGATTTTTAAACATCAGTCGCAATGAAAAACATTTTTCTTTTAGCCATTGGCGGATTTTTGCTCATGCACAGCGTTGGTCATTTTACGGAAAATTCTGAAGTGGATACCCCTTTAACGTATGCCGATTATTATTTTTTAGAAGATTTACATCGCTACAAGGAATGGTATGTGAAAAAATAACCTTTGTACCATTTTAGCATAATACATTTGAATTATTCAAATTACGTTCTAAATCGTTTTTTAAAGAGAAAGACGGTATTTAGACGAAATTGTATAAAAAAACGCTTAATTCTCCAGTCTTTTGATTTTAATGTAAGGTCAATTTAAAAACAATAAGAAAATGAAAAGAAGAGATGCTATTAAAAAAGTTGCGCTATTGCTCGGCGGTACATTTTCAGCCCCAACCCTTATGGCTTTGGGTCGTTGGGAGCAGTCAATGGCACAAAATACTGAGGGGGTACTTTTTAGCTTAACAGATTTGCAAAGACAAATCGTTGCGGAAGTTGCGGAAATGATTATTCCAAAAACCGATACAGCTGGTGCAAAAGATGCGGGCGTTCCTGCTTTCATCGAAATGATGCTTAAAGACTGTTATTTCGCACCCGAACACGCCAGTTTTATGAAAGGCGTAACGGCTTTGGAACAATCTAAGTTCTTAGACATGGACGCTGAAAAGCGTACGGCAACGCTCACAAAGGTTGAGGCAGAAACCAAAAACATGATGAAAGCCCGCGAAGTCAAACAAACCAAAATGGGCGACAACGACGACAAAGAAGTCATGAAGGTACAAGTCGAAGGCTTGCCGTTTTGGCGTTTGATGAAAGAGTTGACGCTTTTGGGCTATTTTACTTCAGAAGTCGGTATAAAAGCTTCATTTGAGTATGTGCAAATTCCGTCAAAATTGGAAATGATTAAGATGAAACCGAATCAAAAGGCATATGCTTATTGATGTATACCCCCTCAGTATTTTTATTAGTTAAACGAGCTTTCCAAAAGTTCGAACTTTTGGAAAGCTTACTAAATATTAAACAACAAGACAATGAATTTAAATATAGAAAGTCAGAAAAATAACACTTACGATGCCATTGTCGTTGGCTCTGGCATGACAGGTGGTTTTGCTGCCAAAGAATTAACCGAACGCGGTCTGAAAGTCGTGATGATTGAACGTGGGCGCGAAGTCAAACACGTGGAAGGTTACGATAATGCCATGAAAGAACCATGGGATTTCCAACATCGCGGCAGAGTTACAGCCCATTCTGCCGAAGAACTGTGGGCAAATAAGCGTTTCAACGGCTTAGCCAATGAAGAAACGGACAGATTTTTCACCAATGATAAAAACAATCCTTATCTTGAAAAGCAGCCTTTCGATTGGATTCGCGCCTATCACACGGGCGGCAAATCCATGCATTGGGGCAGACAATCTTACCGTTGGAACAAGAAAGATTTTGAAGCCAACGCCAAAGAAGGCATCGGCGTTGATTGGCCCATTCGGTATGAAGACTTAGAAAAATGGTACACCCACGTCGAAAAGTTTGTCGGTATATCTGGGCAAAAAGAAGGCTTAGAGGTTTTGCCTGATGGTCATTTCCTGCCTGCAATGCCCATGTCTGCACCCGAGTTGTATTTCAAAAAAAAGTTGATGGAAAAAATGAATCGCCCCATAACAATTGGGCGAGTCGCCAACTTGACGCAACCACAACAGGAGCATTTGAACTTAGGTCGTGCCTCATGTCAATACCGCAACAAGTGTTCACGCGGTTGTCCTTATGGGGCGTATTACAGTTCATTGTCGGGTGCAATACCCGCAGCGAATAGAACGAAACGCTTGACAACCTTGCATGATTCCATTGTTTCAGAGATTATTTACGACGAAAAGAAGCAAAAAGCCACAGGTGTACGCGTCATCAATCAAAAGACGATGCAGGTACAGGAATATTACGCTAAAATTATATTCCTCAATGCAGGTTCTATGAATACGGCGGGTTTGATGCTCAATTCTAAGTCACATCGTTTCCCAACGGGTTTGGGTAATGACAGTGACCAAGTGGGGCGCAACATCATGGATCATCATTTAGGCGTGGGTGCAAGTGCTTCGATTGAAGGTTTTGAAGATGACTACATCTTTGGGCAACGCCCGAACGCTTTGTATATCCCTCGATTTAGGAATTGGGGCAGCGACAAGCAATCATCGTTTTTGCGTGGCTACGGTTATCAAGGCGGTGCAAGCCGTACGGGTTGGAATAGAGGCGTTAATCAAAACGGTTTTGGTGCAACTTTCAAGGAAGATTTGACAAAACCAGGCAATTGGACTATCGGTTTTGGCGGTTTTGGTGAAGTCTTACCCAATCCTAACAATCGTATGTATCTCGATGCCGATAAGAAAGACAAATGGGGCATTCCGATGATTGTTTTTGATGCGGCTTTTGGTGAAAATGAAATTGCGATGCGCAAAGACATGATGACTTCGGCTATGGAAATGCTGGATGCTGCGGGTTTTAAAAACATATCGGGCAACAATCGGCAAGACACGCACTTAGGTTTGGGTATTCACGACATGGGCACGGCGCGGATGGGTCGAGACCCTAAAACATCGGTCTTAAATGCCTTCAATCAAGTTCATACTTGCAAAAATGTCTTTGTTACTGACGGGGCAGCAATGGCTTCTTCTTCGTGCGTCAATCCGTCCATTACTTACATGGCGTTAACAGCGCGGGCAGCGGACTTTGCCGTTTCGGAGATGAAAAAGAACAATCTTTAAGGATACTTTAAAAACATTTTTTCATACATTCTATTGGGATAAAGGCGGCTTTTTATGAATTGGTCGCCTTTTTTTTATCATATAATTTTTTAATTAAAACACATAGCCTCATAGTACACATAGCTTTATAAATACTTGAAAATCAAAAGGCTATGTGTTCTCTGTGGCTATGTGTTTTAATTAAAAAATATGGTAAATTGCCTTAACTGGTATTTTTATGTCGTGTCAATAAACCAATAACAAAACGTGAATCTAATAATGAAACAAATACTTTTTCAACTATTCTTTTTCATACTCTTATCCGTAAACAGCCAAGCGCAATCGGATAAAGTCTTGATGTACAACAAACCGGCTGAATACTTTGAGGAAAGCCTTGTGTTAGGCAATGGCAAAATGGGTGCATCGGTGCATGGCGGCGTACAATCGGATAAGATTTTTCTAAACGATGCCACTTTATGGTCAGGTGAACCGATGGATGCTTCGAAAATCAATCCCGAAGCGTATAAAAACCTCCCCTCAGTAAGACAAGCCTTAAAAGAGGAAAACTATCGTTCGGCGGATAGTTTGAATAGGAAATTGCAAGGCAAATTTTCAGAATCATATGCACCTTTGGGTACTTTGTATTTAGACATGACGCACGAAGGTCAAGCAAAAGACTACAAAAGGACTTTAAATCTGAACGATGCCATAGCGACGACACAATATAATATAGGTGGTGTTACTTACACTCGTGAGTATTTTATCTCCTATCCGCATAAAGTCATGGTCATTCGTTTGAAAGCAAGTCAAAAAGGTGCTTTGACGTTTAATATGCGGTTTAACAGCCTTTTGAATTATAAAAATGTCGTTAAAAATCAAGTATTAACATCTTCGGGCAGAGCGCCAATACATGCTGAACCGAGCTATCGTCGAACAACTTCTGATGCCGTTATTTTCGATGACAACAAAGGCACACGTTTTACGACTGTATCAAAAATCGTTAAAAACGATGGTGTTTTGGTAACAACCGACTCGACGATTGGCGTAAAAAATGGGACGGAGGCACTCATTTTAGTGTCAATTGCTACCAGTTTCAATGGCTACGATAAGAACCCAAATACTGAGGGGGTCAATGATGCAGCATTGGCGGCAGCGCAGTTAATCAAAGCGCAAACCATTGGTTTTGAAACACTTAAAATAGCGCATCTTAAAGATTATCAACCTTTTTTCAACCGTGTTGAATTAAAAATAAACGGCAATCCAATATCTAAACTGCCCACAAATGAACGGTTAATCGCTTATAAAGACGGTGCTAACGACCCCAGTCTTGAAGCCTTGTATTTTAATTTTGGACGATATTTATTAATCAGTAGTTCGCGTACGCCAAAAGTGCCCGCCAATTTACAAGGCATTTGGAATCCAATATTAAGACCGCCTTGGAGCAGTAATTACACGACCAATATCAATGCAGAAATGAATTATTGGCTCGCAGAAGTCTGTAATTTGTCCGAAATGCATCAACCCATGTTAGGTTTTATTGAAAATTTATCAAAAACGGGGTCAGTAACGGCAAAAAACTTCTATAATGCCAAGGGTTGGTGCGTCGCCCACAACTCTGATATTTGGGCAATGACTAATCCTGTCGGTAATTTTGGCGAGGGCAGTACGTCGTGGGCAAACTGGAACATGGGCGGGGCTTGGTTGGCAACGCATTTGTGGGAGCATTACACCTTCACACAAGACAAGGCATTTTTGACGACAAAAGCTTACAACCTCATGCGTGGTGCAGCAGAATTTTGTTTGGATATGTTGGTTGATGATGGCAAAGGTCATTTGGTAACTTCTCCTGCGACCTCTCCTGAAAACGTTTTCATCACGCCAACAGGTTATGTGGGTGCAACAGCTTATGGCACGACAGCGGATTTAGCCATGATTCGAGAGTTGTTTTTACAAACGATTGAAGCCTCAAAAATTATGGGCAAAGACGAGGCGTTTAGAAAGATTTTAGCTGAAAAACTGACAAAATTGTACCCGTATCAAGTCGGTAAAAAAGGCAATTTGCAAGAGTGGTACTACGATTGGGAAGACAAAGAGCCGCAACATCGGCATCAATCGCATCTCTATGGGTTGTATCCTGGGCATCACATTTCAGTGGCACAAACACCTGAATTAGCCGCTGCTTGTAAACGCACTTTAGAGATTAAAGGCGACGAAACGACGGGCTGGTCAAAAGGTTGGCGTACCAATTTATGGGCACGTTTGCGCGATGGCAACCACACCTATAAAATGTATAAAGAGTTGTTGCGTTATGTACCACCAGATGGCAAAACGAATTATGCTGGGGGCGGAGGCACGTACCCAAACTTGTTCGATGCACATCCACCCTTCCAAATTGATGGTAATTTTGGCGGCACCGCGGCAGTTGCGGAGATGTTGATGCAGTCTCAAATGGGCAAAATCGAATTGCTCCCTGCCCTACCCGATGCATGGGCTAATGGATCTGTAAAAGGTTTGTGTGCACGCGGTGGTTTTGTTATAGATATGGTTTGGGCAAATGGCAAACTGAAATCGGCTTCAGTTTTTGCACCCAATGGGGGCAAAACAGATATTGTTTATGGCAATAAAACAAAAAAAGTGTCTTTAGTAAAGAATCAAAGACTGAATCTTAATTTTTAGGTTCTTTAAATATTTTTGTG
>JAYTUQ010000496.1:0-1004 GCA_043744455.1 Saprospiraceae bacterium
TTTGGGTCACTGGAAGTTCAGGCTGTTTACATTTCAGGGAATTTGACAGGGCCATTCACCGCATATTTAGAAAACCCTACACCTGACTTTAGCTGGACACAGGCTTTCAAATTTCCAAAGCCTGATTATCTATCTTCATCTAGAAAAAGACTTATTCCACAAATAATTGCGAAAGGTTCTATCTTGAAACAATGGAACAAAAAACAAGTTGTCGCATTACAAAAAAGTTTTTATAACACATTACCTTCTCTTCCAGAGTTTGATAAATCTGAATCTGATTTTGCATTTTTTCTCTATGACCTTGTGCCGGATAAGAAAACTAAAATATTATCTCTCAAACTTCAAAGAGTTGTCTATACAAAATTTGCCAGTGCATTAGAACAAATTGCCAAATTTGAAGCAGGCTCTATTACTCAATTCACTGAAATACTACAGAAGAAACTTGATGCTAAAAGAGCAGGAGCATCTGATTTTGATAACCTTGAAAACGTAGTTGTAGAATGAAAAATCAAATGACTATGTTCGATATTGGTGAACAAAGCTCCACACAATCTATCATCAATGTTGCATCAGTTCCGCAACGCAGCCCATTCCGTTACCCAGGCGGCAAGACATGGTTAATTCCGACAGTTAGACAATGGTTAAAACAGGATGGCAAAATAGCAAATGAATTAATAGAACCATTTGCAGGCGGCGCTATTGTTAGTTTGACAGCGGCATTTGAAAAAATGGCCGAACACATTACAATGGTTGAAATGGACGAAGAAATTGCTGCGGTTTGGGAAGTTATTTTAAATGGTAAAAACAAATGGCTTGCAGACAAAATTTACTCTTACGACTTGACACATGCAAACGTAAAAGCCGAATTAGAAAACCCAAACAAAAAACTGCAAGACATTGCATTTTGTACAATATTAAAGAACAGAGTTTTTCATGGAGGTATTCTTGCTAAAGGTTCTGGAATGATTAAAAATGGGGAGAATGGGAAAGGAATTACTTCTCGT
>JAYTUQ010000497.1:0-1010 GCA_043744455.1 Saprospiraceae bacterium
GAAAGAAGAATTTAATGAGAAAGACAAAACTTTTTTAGAACAAAACGGGAGATTGGTCTTTTTAGCCTATTTAGCACCCATTTTGAACGGCAAAGGTCACTCGTTCAAAGAAGTTCAAATCTCCGAAGAAAGACGTTTAGATATCATTGCCACCTACAACGAATACAAATACATCATCGAACTCAAACGCTGGTATGGCGAAGCCTCTCATCAAAAAGGCATCAAACAATTGAGTGCATATTTAGACATTCATGGTAAAAAGACAGGGTTTTTGTTGATTTTTGAATACAACAAAACGAAATCATGGCGTAAGGAATGGATAGACTATGAAGACAAACGCATTTTTGCGGTCTGGGTGTGATTCATCTTTTCTAACTACTTTTGCGATATAAAACAATCAAACAATGAAAAAGAGATTCAATGTAACAGGTAGATGTATTCCAATACAACATTATATGGCGGATGTGTCTAAGAAATTAGAGAAAACGATTGATATGGTCGAAATGCGCGAATATTTCATCATCAATCGCCCCCGTCAGTATGGTAAAACAACAACATTGAACACTTTGGAAGATGCGTTACGTGCAACAGGTGACTATTTTGTTTTCAGCACCAGCTTTGAAGGCATCAGTGACCAAAACTTTGAAAGTGATGCATCGTTGGCAGCAGGTTTTGTCCGGTTATTGGCAAGGTGCGTTCAATATTTTGCACCCGACATAACAGCGTCTATGCTTGCGGCAGTACCTCATATCAATAGTTTTGATGACCTTTCTAATTATATAACAGAGTTTACGTCAAATACAGATAAAAAAGTAGTTGTACTGATTGACGAAGTGGACCAAAGTGCAAACAATGAATTATTTATTCGTTTTTTGGCATTATTGCGCAACAAATATTTAGTGCGAGATAGGATTAAAACCTTCCATTCGGTCGTTTTAGCAGGTTTGCACGACATTAAAAACCTAAAACTCAAACTACGACCTAATGAAGAAAAAAAGTTCAATTCACCT
>JAYTUQ010000498.1:0-1010 GCA_043744455.1 Saprospiraceae bacterium
GAAAGAAGAATTTAATGAGAAAGACAAAACTTTTTTAGAACAAAACGGGAGATTGGTCTTTTTAGCCTATTTAGCACCCATTTTGAACGGCAAAGGTCATTCGTTCAAAGAAGTTCAGACCTCCGAAGAAAGACGTTTGGATATCATTGCCACCTATAATGAGTACAAATACATCATCGAACTCAAACGCTGGTACGGTGAAGCCTCTCATCAAAAAGGCATCAAACAATTGAGTGCATATTTAGACATTCATGGTAAAAAGACAGGGTTTTTGTTGATTTTCGAGTACAACAAAACGAAATCATGGCGTAAGGAATGGATAGACTATGAAGACAAACGCATTTTTGCGGTCTGGGTATGATTCATCTTTTCTAACTACTTTTGCGATATAAAACAATCGAACAATGAAAAAGAGATTCAATGTAACAGGTGTGTGTATGCCAAACCAACATTATATGGCGGATGTATCTAAGAAATTAGAAAAAACGATTGATATGGTGGAATTTGGTGAGTATTTTATCATCAACCGCCCAAGACAGTATGGAAAAACGACGATGCTTTATACGCTCTCAGATGTGTTGACCGATACGGGTAAATATATTGTTTTAAATATGAGTTTTGAAGGCATTGGCGATGCTATTTTTGATGATGAAAAGGTTTTTTCCGCCGGATTTGTGCGTCTACTATCAAAATATGCTGCGGTTTATGCACCGACGATTGTTGAATGGTTGAATCAACAAGCAACAGAAATAGATAGTTTAGAAAACCTTTCATTGATGATTGCAAGAATGGTGACTAAATTGGATAAAAAAGTGGTGTTAATGATTGACGAAGTGGATAAAAGCAGTAACAATCAGTTGTTTATCAGCTTTTTAGCCATGTTGCGGAATAAATATTTGGAACGAGGCATCATTAAAACCTTCCATTCGGTCGTTTTAGCAGGTTTGCACGACATTAAAAACCTAAAACTCAAACTACGACCTAATGAAGAAAAAAAGTTCAATTCACCT